>NZ_JCALDF010000029.1:0-63294 GCF_059812725.1 Mycobacterium sp. NGS41 | reverse complement strand
TACGGCCTGCGTAAGTGGGCGCGGCTGACGGCAGCCGGCAATCCGACAGTCCTGTTGTTGCTGTTCGCTCCCGAGAGCGAGATCGTCTCGATCGAGGAACCGGGTCGCCAATTGCGCCGCAACCCGGAATTATTCCTGTCACGCGACTGCGGTCGCCGATTCATCGGCTATCTGGACGCTCAACGTGACCAAATGCTGGGTCTCCGCTCAAAGCACACCAACCGGCCAGAACTCGTCGATGTCTACGGCTTCGACACCAAATTCGCCTACCACGCGGTGCGCCTGGGATTGCAAGGCGCCGAACTGCTTTCGACCGGCCGGATCACCCTGCCCATGCCGGAAGCGTCGCGGACCTGGTTGCTCGACCTGCGGACCGGAAAGGTCGGCAAGGAGCAGGTGCTCGACACGATCGAGCATTGCCGCAACGAGCTCGTGACTCTCACCGACACCGCCGACCTACCCGACCACTGCGACTACGACCGACTCAACCGCTGGCTCATTGACGCCTATCGGAACTGGTGGGACGCCGCTTAGCGACCGCAGCATGACTCAAGAAAGGCGATTTTGGGTACAGAACCCGCAATCGACTTGAGCACGACATCACCTGCGCGCCGCCTGAGTACTGGAGTTTGCCATGCATCGTCCCGACACGATCATCGAAATTCACCGTGAACGCGTCCAGGATCAGACGCTCGACATGTTCAGCGGAGACAAGTACACCGAGTCGGTCGACGGCACCGGCTACTCAGCGACGGCCACTCTCGACCTCACGCTGGATCGCGTCTGGTTCATCCTGGATGCGCATCAGCGGCTGTGGCAGGAGGAGACCGACGGTGAAATCCACGATCCGCTGCGGCATTTCGCGATCGACTTGGTGATCTTCGACTCGAAAATCGTCATCGACTCCGTTACCTGTATCCCGCTGGTCGAGCTGCCGCCGGCGACGATCACGATCCCGGACGGTCCCCGCGCCGGGGAGTCGCGCGAGATCCCGTACAACGAGATTCCGCTGTTCG
This sequence comes from Mycobacterium sp. NGS41, assembly GCF_059812725.1. NCBI lineage: Bacteria > Bacillati > Actinomycetota > Actinomycetes > Mycobacteriales > Mycobacteriaceae > Mycobacterium > Mycobacterium sp. NGS41. The sequence continues at coordinate 62,278 of NZ_JCALDF010000029.1, read as the reverse complement.
GCCGGTTGACGATTCACGACCAGCTCGAACCGCACCAAACGGAGCCGGGCAAGCAGACCATCGCACTGAACTTCGATGCGCAGGACGCTCCGGTGCTGGTGGCCACCTCGCTGCGCGACGAGTACGCCGCGCGGCTGTTCGGCCACCACGTCGAGCGTCGTCCCGAAGGCGATGTCGCGTTCACCGGACAAGACCCGCGGATCAGCTGGGAACTCGACTACGCCGAGGCGTATTGGATAACCCATAGCATCGCGGGCGAACTGATGGTGAATTTGGAAAAGCTACAACACCCCACCCTCTCCGACGACGACGCGCGAACCAGGGTGCTCGACTCGCTGGCCGCACAGATTGCCGACGCCGTCCGCCCCAAACTTGCCGAGATGGGCGACGAGGGCATGAAAGGGGTAGTCAAGCTGCTGCCGTCGCCGCTGGACATCGACCCCGACGCGCAGGACGACAGCACGTTCAAGGACCTCGACGCCATCGTGCAGCGCTTCGACGTCGGCTCCTCGGCCGAAGAAGCCATCCACGAATCCATGGTGGTCCAGCTAAAGACGCTGCGCGCATTGCCGGCAGGCGAGGACTTGCCGGCATCGATCCTGGCCGAAAACCCCCGTGAGAAGGCCGGATTGGCCGTCACCGGCTGGAGCATCCTGCGGCAGGTCCGGGACACCGTGATGAACAGCTTCGGTTTGGACGAGAGCGACTTCGACGACGATGCGCCGTGTCTGCTGGAGGGCCCGAAAACCATCAACATCGGCGGCCAGGAGCGCAGCCTGGACGCGCTCGACGCCGATATCGTCCCGCGAACCGAAGACGGGCGGCTGGTCGTCGACGGCACCGTGAGCGCCGAAACCGCGCTCTACGACTTCAAAGCCAACTTCAAGGTGACCTACGAGATGGGCCTGGACGACATACCGCGCGACCCAGCGAAGGAGGAGACGCAGCGGGCCAACCTGAAATCGATCGAAAGTCTCGAGCAGGCGCTGCGCGTAGCCGGCGACAAAAAGCGCGCCGGTGAGCTCAGCCACGAAGACTACGAGGCCGAGGTCAAGCGGGTCAGCGAGTGGTTCGATGAGCTGCCGAGAACCGTGGGTGTGCGACCGGCGCAGAATCCCCCGGAGCCCGAGGTGGATCCGGATTTCAGCCTGACGATAGCCGGCAAGGCCGCCGCGGCCGCTGGCGCCGCGGCCCTTGTAGGTCTGCTCGCGCTACCGGTGACCTGGGCGGCTGGGGCGGCGGCAGTGGGCGCCGGTGGTGCCGGCGGATTGCTGACGCTGGCGATCGCGCAGTACATCACGACGGTGTTGACGATTGACTGGTTCGGCACCGGAATCGGGTCACGCCAAGTCAAGAAATCGCTGAACGACCGCCCCGAAGGCACGTTGTTGCCTCCCATCGGAATACCGGTTGACGCGGATCTCAACCGCCAGCGCCTGGCGGTGTACTTCCGGCCGGTGCCGGGGAAACTGTGGGTCAGTTGCGTCACGGCTGGGGCCGCGGAAGACCAGGACGCTGACGACCGCAACGACATTCGGCTGGTCGGTGGCCGCTGGCCCACCGACGGCCAGCCCTGGAAGATCTCCAAGGATGACGCAGTACTATTCGTCGATTCCGGAGAACTGCAGCTCTTCGTGAAGCCCGACGGCGCCGGCGGCAACGATGTACCCATCGGTGTGGCCGACGGAGCGGATGGACTACGTCAGCTGCGGGCCGAGGGCACGGATCCTGGCGCGCTGCAACGGCTTCCGCAGTGCTCGCCCACGGATGACGAGCGGAACTGAACCGGAGGTGGAACGGGTTGCACGACGATCGACTGCTGACTCCCGGCCAGACGTGCTGGCGCATCGCGAATGCCGACCAGTTCGCCTACATCATCGATGCCGCCGATTACTTCAAGCATGTCAAGGCGGCGATGCTGCGCGCCCGGCACCGGATCATGCTGGTCGGTTGGGATTTCGACGCCAGGATGACATTCGAGCGGGGCGCCAAAACGCTGGCCGGCCCAAACCAACTCGGCGCCTTCCTCTATTGGATGCTGTGGAAGCGGCCAGCTCTCGAGATCTACGTATTGAAGTCCAATCTGCGTCTGCTGCCTGCCTTTGATGGCATCTGGTTCGGGCTGACCCCGGTGGCGGTGCTGAACCAGATCAGCAGCAAGCGAATGCACTTCGCCATCGACGGCGCCCGCCCGATCGGCGCAGTTCATCACCAGAAGGTTGTGGTGGTCGACGACGCGGTGGCGTTGTGCGGTGGCATCGATCTGACCATCGCCCGATGGGACACCCGCGCGCATCAGCACGAGAGTCGCGGCCGTCGGTCGGCGGGCCGCCGCTACGGGCCGCGGCACGAGGTTGGCGCAGCAGTCGACGGTCCGGCCGCGCGGACACTCGGCGAGCTGGCCCGAGACCGGTGGCACACCGCGACCGACCAAACATTGACGCCGGTGGCCGCTAAACACACCACCTGGCCCGGCAAATTGGAACCGGCGCTGCGCGACGTCGACGTCGGAATCGCGCGCACTTTACCGGAACTGGACGGTCGCCGCGAGGTTCGAGAGGTAGAGGCGCTTAACCTGGCCGCTATTGCGGCGGCCCGCCACACCATCTATCTGGAGAACCAGTATCTGGCAGCCCGGCGCATGGTCGATGCGCTGGCCGCTCGACTGAGGGAGGACGATGGTCCGGAGGTCGTTATCGTCATGCCCCGCCGAGGCAACAATCCTCTCGAGCGGGAAACGATGGACGGCGCACGCCACCGTCTCATCCAAGAGCTCTGGGCCGCAGACGATCATCGCCGATTGGGCGTCTACTGGCCGGTGACCGACGGCGGTGCGCCGATCTACGTTCACTCGAAGGTGCTGGTGATCGATGACCGGCTGCTGCGCGTCGGGTCATCGAATTTCAACAACCGATCGATGGGGTTCGACAGCGAGTGCGATCTGGCCGTCGAGGCGACCGCGGACAGCCCGCAACATGATGATGTCAGTCTTCAAATCACCCATCTGCGAGACCAATTGGTGTCCGAGCACCTCGGCGTGTCCGTCGGCGAGCTGGAAAAGGCGATGGCCGAATGCGAATCGCTCCTCAAGGCCATCGAATCGCTTCGAGGACAGGGCAAGACCTTGCGGCCGGTTACCGAACGGACAGTGTCGGACGAGGCGAGTCCGCTGGCGGAGAACGACCTGATGGATCCCGACCATGTTCCGCAGTCGCTGACCCGTAGTATGCAGCGATTCATCGCAGGACTGCGGCGCTGACCGAGGCGTAGTCTGTGCTACATCCCAACGCTTTTCAGGGCAGTTCGACCTTGCTGGCCAGCCATCGGCCGTCCACCTTCTCCATCGTCAACTTGACTCGGCTGCGGTCCAACTGCGGTACCGGGGCGGCGGCGTTGCTGACCGACTGGTCGATGAACAGCACAACCTCGACCCGGTCCTCGGTGGCGGACTTGACAGCGGCGTCGACGACGATGCCGTGGGCCGCCGCCTTGTTGTCGATCAGTGCCTGGCGAAGCTGGGCACTGAATTTCGTGTACATGTCTTTGAACTCACCGGTCGAGCCGTCGAGGACGTCGGTGAAACTTCGGTCGATGGCGTTAGGGTCGACGCTGGTGAGCGCGAGGATGTATTTCTTTGCCGCCTACGTCGCACGATCATTCGCCAATCCCGAACTCGCTGAATACCAAGCACGCTAATGAGTCGAACGTTGACGCTTGATGTTGATTACCATTGAATGATGGTCAGATCGCTGGCAAGAGCTGCTGTAGCGGCTACGGCCGTGGTTCTTGCGCCAGTTGCTCACGCAGATCGCACGGTGACAGCCAGCCAGGCCTGCTCGGAGGCGATCCCGGGATCGATACCGGTACAACTTACATTCGAGCTGTCGTGTCAGAACCCCGATGTCTGGAAGAGGCAGGGAACGCCGCTGGGGACCGAACCGATGCCTGCCTTGATGTCGCGAGTGTTTCCCGGTTCGTACCGCGTCAACCCGGCCAACCGCTGGTCGGACTGGGTGATTCCCGGGTGAACGGGGGCCTTCTGCTTCGGTTTACTAATCCGCTGTCGATGAACCGGTTTGAACCGCACTGCTTGCGGCTAGTTAATTGCGGTCGACTTTCGGGAGGGCGCGATGGGCAAATACAAGGTTGTAGTGGTCGGTACCGATGGATCGGATACATCGTTTCGCGCAGTTGACCGCGCTGCTGCGATCGCCGGCGACTCGGGGGCAAAGCTTATTGTTGCCACCGCGTTTCTGGACACAGAGCACAACGGTGCCGGACCCGATCCCGATCAGCCGCAGGGCGAGGGATATCGGACCGAGGGCAATGCGCCCGTCTACGAAATGCTTCGCGAAGCCGCGGGCAGAGCGCGGGACGCCGGTGCGACCGATGTCGAGGAGCGTGCCGTAGAAGGCGCTCCGGTGGACGCGCTGGTGCGGCTGGTCGAGGACGTTGAAGCTGACTTGCTTGTGGTGGGAAATGTCGGGGCCAATTCGATCGCCGGGCGGGTCCTCGGTTCTGTTCCAAAGACCGTTTCTCGTCGCGCCAACACCGAGGTTTTGGTCGTCGAAACCGACGACTGAAACATCGACAGCGTTCATCGCAGGTGGCCGGGCCCGGCTTCCGGTGTCACATTCCGCGCAGTGATCTCCTCGCCGCAGTGCGCGCAGATCAGACATGGATCGGCGAACTCGCCGCAGCTGTTGTGGCGCAGCACAATCGGCGGTCCGTCGGGGTGTGGCAAGTGCTCGTCTCCCCACCTCATGAGGACTACGATCGCCGCGAACAGGTCGTGGCCGGACTCGGTGAGCCGGTACTCGTGACGCTCGGGGTCCCGGGAATACGGCACCCGGTCCAGCAGTCCAACGTTGACGAGCATCCGTAGCCGCGACGAAAGCGTGGGCCGCGGGATGTTGAGGTTGCGTGCGAGCTGGCCGAAACGCTGCACACCGAAGAACGCCTCGCGCAGGATGAGAAGCGTCCAGCGCTCGCCGACCAGCTCGAGGGCCCGGCCAACGGACTCGCCTTCGAAGCGGTGGGACAGGTCGGCATCGGTCATAGTTCAATTACTGTACCCGGTTCAATTACTGAACCATAGGTGGTAACTTGACTGAACGTCACCGTCACCAGGAGCCGCGATGAATCAAACCGCCACCGACATCGAGATCCTCTCCGAGAAGATCGCGCTTTCGGCTCGGGAGATGTCGGCGGAGATAGACCGCGAGCGCCGACTTCCCGCCGAGCTGGTGGCCCGCCTGGGAGAGGCCGGGCTATTGCGCGCCACCATGCCGCGCGAGGTTGACGCGCTGGAGCTGGCGCCCGGTTCGGCACTGCGGTGCGCCGAAGCGGTGGCGCGCGGCGACGCCTCGGCGGGTTGGTGTGTGTCGATCGCGATCACCAGCGCCCTGCTGGTCGCTTACCTGCCCGCGTCGAGTCGTGACGAGATGTTCGGCGGCGGAAGGGGTGTCGCGGCGGGGGTATGGGCGCCGCGGGGCAAGGCGAAGTCGGTCGACGGCGGCGTGGTGGTGTCCGGCCGCTGGTCATTCTGCAGCGGGATCCACCACGCCGACATGATGTTCGCCGGTTGCTTCGTCGACGATCAGCGGATGCCATCCGTTGTGGCGCTACCCAAGGGCGATCTGCGGGTTCTCGACAACTGGCACACGCTGGGCCTGCGCGGCACCGGCAGCAACGACAGCGTTGCCGAAGACGTCTTCGTGCCCGCCGATCGCGTGCTTTCGGTGTTCGACGGACCGAGGCTGGACCGGCCGCTGTATCGCTTCCCGGTATTCGGCTTCTTCGCGCTGTGCATCGGCGCGGCGGCGCTGGGCAATGCACGCGCTGCGATCGATGACCTCGTGGAGCTGGCCGGCGGCAAAAAGGGATTGGAGTCCACCCGCACCCTGGCCGAACGCCCCGCGACCCAAGCGGCGGTCGCAACGGCCGAGGCCGCTCTGGCTGGTGCTCGAGCGCTGTACTACGAATCGATCGACGCGGCCTGGCAGGCCAGCCAGGATGCCACCCCGGTGCCGGTGGAGCTGCGCAACCGGCTCCGTCTGGCCGCCACCCACGCCGTCCGGACCTCGGCCGACGTGGTGCGCAGCATGTATGACCTCGCCGGCGGCAGCGCAATCTACGACGGCGCACCTCTGCAGCGCCGGTTTCGCGACGCATTCACCGCCACCGCGCACTTCCAGGTCAACGAGGCGTCTCGCGAGTTGTCCGGCCGTCTTCTGCTCAACCAGCCTGCCAACGTGTCGATGCTGTGACGGGTTTCGAAGTCGCCCTGCCGTTCTGGCTTGACCGCCCCGACGACGAGGCCACTGACGTCGCGCTGGCGGCATCCGACGCGGGTTTCGATGCGCTGTGGATCGGCGAAATGGCCACCTACGACGCGTTCGCGCTCGCGACTGCGGTCGGCCTCCGCGCACCCGGAATGCCGCTGAAAATCGGGCCGCTGGCCGTCGGTGTTCGCGGACCGGTGACGCTGGCCCTCGGGGCAAGTTCCGTCGCCTCCCTTACCGGCAACCGGGTGGATATCGCCTTGGGCGCCTCGAGTCCCGCGATCGTGACCGGCTGGCATGACCGGCAATGGGCGCACCATGTGCCGGTCATGCGCGAAACCATCGAATGCCTGCGTTCGATATTGACCGGTGAACGCCTCGATTACCTCGGTCGACACGTCAACAGCCACGGCTTCCGACTGCGCAGCCCAAGGGCTGATACGCGAATTGCCTTGGGGGCGTTCGGCCCTGGCATGATTCGGCTGGCGGCGCAGGACGCCGACGAAGTCGTGCTCAACCTTGCCTCGCCAGTTCGCGTCACGGAGGTTCGCACCGCAATTGAGACTGTCGCTGCGTCGGCCGGCCGCCCCGCACCACGCCTCACGGTATGGGTGCCGGTCGCGCTGAACCCCGGGTCTGCCGCGCACGCCCAACTGTCAGCTCAACTGGCCGTCTACCTCGGCCCGCCCGGCTACGGCGAAATGTTCAGCGCACTGGGGTTCGACGACCTCGTTCAGAAGGCCCGCGCCGGTGCGACCCGCCGCGAACTGGCGGCCGCGATTCCCGTCGAACTGCTCGACGAAGTGAGCGCACTGGGCTCCGCCGATCGAGTCGCGGCCCGGCTGAACGCCTACCTCGAAGCCGGTGCCGACTGCGTCGCGGTAGTGCCCTCCACAGCCGAAGACCCGGGAGCGCGGGCGACCCTGGCCGCGCTCAACCCTCTCACGGAGGTGTGAATTGACCGTCAACACCGTGTGCCGCCTGGCCGCCCGTCCGGACGGCCTGCCCAAGCCCTCGGACTGGGAAATTGCCGACGAGCCCGCAATGAGTCCGGGCGACGGCGAGTTTCTGGTGCGGGTCGACTACCTGTCGGTTGATCCGGCAATGCGGACGTGGATGAATGCCGGCCGGTCCTATGTGCCGCCGGTGGAGATTGGCGAAGTCATGCGCGCCGGTGGCATCGGGCGCGTCATCGACTCGCGTCATCCGGATTTCGCAGTCGACGACGAGGTATTTGGAATGTTCGGGGTACAGCGTTACACGGTTTCCGACGGCGGCGGCGTGACATCGGTCGACACCACACTCGCGCCCGCTCCGGTGCACCTCGGCGCACTCGGCATCAGCGGGCTGACGGCCTACTTCGGCCTACTCGACGTGGGGCGCCCGGAGCCGGGGCAGACCGTCGTCGTCTCCGGTGCGGCCGGTTCAGTGGGGAGCATCGCCGGTCAGATTGCACGGATCAGCGGATGCCGGGTGGTCGGCATCGCCGGTGGCGAGGAGAAATGCCGCTGGCTGGTGCAAGATCTCGGTTTCGACGCGGCCATCGACTACAAAGCCGGCGATCTGCGCAAACAGCTAAAGTCCCACGCCCCCAACGGCATCGACGTCTTCTTCGACAATGTCGGGGGAGAGGTGCTGGAGGCTGCGCTGTCGCGGTTGGCGCGCGGCGCGCGCGTCGTGCTATGCGGGGCCGTTTCGCAGTACAACGCCGCCGGCGAGTTGCGCGGGCTGGGCAACTACATGCAGCTGCTGGTGGCACGGGCATCGATGACGGGCTTCGTGGTCTTCGACTACGCTGACCGATATGCCGAAGCCGTTGTGCAGCTGGCAGATTGGCTGCACAGTGGTGGGTTGCGTTCACGTGAGCAAGTCATCCACGGCGGCATCGGCGACTTTCCCGAGGCCTTGTTGGCATTGTTTCGCGGTGACAACACCGGCAAACTGGTTCTGGCGCTCGACAGCGATTCCTAACGCTCCGATTTCGCCAACGCATCCCAGATTCGTTGTGTCTCAAGGCCGACAAACCGGTGATGGGTCTGCTGGAAGTTGCGTCCGCCCCGATTGAACGTCGCCACGACGGCCGCGGGCACATTCGGTTCGAGGAGGGGCTCCAATAGCCAGTCGCAGGGCCGCACGTGAACCAGATCCACCGTCTCAGCGGCGCCATCGGAGTCATAGAAGTACGGTCCCGCGATCCGTCCCAGCCAAAACAGCCCGTCGGAGTCGCGGGTCCACACGAACGACCCGTCTGCCGCCTCGATGAAGCGGGCAACCCGGCGGTTCAGCCGATCCTCCTCGCCGGGTCCGCGGACCAGCCGGCCGAATCCGCACAGGCCGAGCCGGCGGGCGCGTTCGATGGTCGCCGCGGTGTCGATGTCGTCGCTGCGGGATCGCATCGGCGCGCGGTAGACGTCGGTCATGCTACGACGGCGTCCGTTTGTGGGTGGGCTCCAATCCGGTCTTCGTGTCGAGATACTGCAACAGGTCGTGGGCCGCCAGCTCGACGTCCTTGTGCCGCCACTCGGACGCCCGGTAGACACAGGCGATCAACCCGCTGCGGTGGACGCGTCGAAAGTCTCCGTACACAAAGGCATACCGACCCTTTGTCTCCTCCGCCGCACCCTCGGTCAGCCCGAGATGCCACTCGCTGTACTCGTGCCACGAGTGCGATTTGAGGTAGGTGTTTTGTGCGGCGGCACGCGGTTGTGCCGCGCCCCAGTCGCTGTCGAGGACGTATTGCCGGGCGTCTATGAGTTTGCGTGCCTTCGCCAGCGCGGCTTCGTTCGGCACGTAGTTGGCCATAGGGATGATTGTCCCGCCGCGGCCGCCGGTTCACACCGACGGGTGGTGGGTATCAGGTGTGGTGTGGATATCGTCGGTTCTATCGCGCATACCGGTCAGCGGCTGATCTCTATCTATCGGCGGACCGGAGCCGATATGCCGTTCGCGGATCCGCTGCCCTCGCACGGCACCGAGATGGAGGGCTGGTTCTGGCGGCTCTCCGACCCGCTCGAGGGGCGGGTGGTGGTCGCCCTATGCAGCGCGAACCGACACCCCGACGGCGACTGGTCGACTGCCGCGATTGCTCTGCATCCTGGCGGATTGGTGCGTTCGGCCGCAATCGACGGTGTCAGCGCTGATCGAGACCGCTTCTCGGTAAAGGCGCTCGCGGGGTCAGACCTGGTCGATGCCGACCGCGATCAGCTCAGGATGGTTCTCGGTGACATCGAGGTGAACCTCAAACTCACACATGAACGGCAGTGGCCCAAAGCCTTTGGCGGTGGCGGCGTGTTCTCGTCGGTACCATTCCTGAATCAATACTGGCATCCGTACCGCCTGGGCGGTAAGGCGTCTGGAACGGCGACCTTCAGCGACCAAACTTGGACATTCACCGACGCCACCTTGTACTGCGAACGCAACTGGGGCGCAGGGTTTCCGCTTCGCTGGTGGTGGGGTCAGGCCCACGACTTCGGCGGATCCGACGTGTGCGTGGCCTTCTCGGGGGGCCTGCTTGAGTTGGGGCCGCTGAAGCGGGACGTCGCCGGAGTTGTTGTGCGACTGGGAAATCGGGTGCTGCGGATCACCGCGCCCGCGTTGGTCTCGTCCACTTGCGACGGGCAGCGATGGCACATCGATGCGCGCAGTGCGCGTTATCGGGTCGAGCTGGACGGAAGCGGTGTCGGCGCCGGGCCGCACGTGCTTCCGGTACCGCTGCCGGCCGAGCGCCGCAACATCGACACCGACTACGAATACTTGGCCGGCACCCTGCGCTGCCGGATCCGTGAATGGGGCCGCACCATCTTCGACGGCACGTCGGAGCTGGCCGGTTTGGAGATCGGCAGTCGACCGGCCTAGATTTCGCCGTATAGTCGATCTATTCAGCCGCAGGCGCGAGCCGGCGATGTTGGCAAGGATGGAGCAGGATGCACACGGCACCCGCAGGTAGATCCCGCGTGATGCGTTGCAGCGCGGGTCTTCTCGTCGGAATGCTCACCTTCGGACTAGCCGCTTGCACAGAGCCGACCATGACGTCGACCGTGGCACCGTCTCCGGTAGCGACCACGCTTCCGAAGCAGCCGGCGCTGGCATCGGACCCGGCGTTGCTCGGCGCCGATCTGGCCGCTGACGAGCAGACGCTACGCGACCCAGCCGCGTCGGAAGGCGCACTGGTGTCGGCGGCGCTCCGCCAGCAGGCGGCGTACCGCGCAATCGGACGTCACCCCGATTGGGAGGCGACCGTACGAGGGAAAATCCCGGCGTCGCTCGTCGGAACCTACGACCACAATATCGATGCGCGTCGGCATCTCACCGCGCTCAACGGGGGAGAGGCGAAAGACACGCTGCCTGCCTGGCGCATCGACCCGCCGGCGGCGGCCGACGTGCTGTTGGGCCTCTACCACGAAGCGGAGGGGGCGACCGGTGTCGGCTGGAACTACCTGGCGGCGATCAACCTGGTCGAGACCGGCTTCGGCCGCATCCAGGGGCTGAGCACCGCCGGGGCGCAGGGTCCGATGCAATTCCTGCCCTCGACCTGGGCCGCCTACGGCAACGGTGGCGACATCAACTCGCCCCACGACAGCATCATGGCGGCCGGTCGCTTCCTGGTCGCCAACGGCTTCGCCAACGACCGCGACCACGCCATCTTCGGGTACAACCACTCGGGCCAGTACGTCGGCGCGATCAATGACTACGCCGCGGCGCTGGCAAACGATCCCGGGGCCTTCGCCGGCTACTACCGATGGGATATCTACTACCTCACGACGTCGGGTGACATCCTCTTGCCAGTCGGGTACGCCCAGTCCCAACGGATACCCGTAGCCGAGTACCTGGCGAGTCACCCGCAGTAAAGCCCTTGTCAACGCGAAGCCATCTGTGCACCATCGATCCGGCCAATAGGGTCGACAGCGGGTAGCCTCCAACGCGATGGTGGGGACGCGATGAGTGCGGGTCTGTTCGGCCTCCTGGACGATATTGCGGTTCTCGTGCGACTGGCCGCCGCCAGCGGTCGCGCGACCGCCAAGGCTGCGGGAGTTGTCATCGACGACACCGCGGTGACGCCGCAATACATCCATGGGATCGCGGCCGACCGCGAGTTGCCCATGATCAAGCGCATCGCGATGGGGTCGCTGCGCAACAAGATCGTGGTGATCCTGCCCGTCGCCATGCTGCTCAGTCAGTTGGCGCCGATGCTGCTGCACCCCATCCTGATGCTCGGCGCCACTTATCTGTGTTATGAAGCCGCAGAAAAGCTGTGGGACAGCATCCGCGGCCACGAGCACGAGGCGGCGCCGGTCAACGAGGACGCCATGGTGGCCGGGGCGATCCGGACCGACCTGATCCTGTCGGCCGAGATCATGGTGATCGCGCTCAACGAGGTGACCGGCCAGGCATTCCTGCCGCGGCTCATCATCCTCATCGTCGTTGCTTTGGTCCTCACCGCCGTGGTGTATGGCGTCGTTGCCATCGTCGTCAAGATGGATGACGTCGGCTTGAGCCTCACTCAGACCACGTCCCGAATCGGGCAGAAGGTTGGTCGGGTCCTGGTCGCCGGCATGCCGAGAGTGCTGACAACGCTTTCGGCGGTCGGCACGCTGGCCATGCTCTGGGTGGGCGGACACATATTGCTGACGGGGGCCAACCGCCTCGGCTGGCATACCCCGTACGGCTTGCTTCACCAGCTCGACCAACAGATTCACCACGCCATCCCAGCGGTAGGTGGCGTGGTGTCCTGGTTGGTCGACACCGGAGTGTCCGCCGTGATCGGATTGGTCGTCGGCGTCGTGGCGGTCGCACTCATGCATCTGGTGGTATTGGTGCGCCGACGTATTTCCTCCCGATAGGCGCAGCGGGGCAACGAAGGAGTACTGAATGAAACTCGCCTTCGCCCTGCCGCACACGGTGCGCCTCAAGGCGCTCACCCAGCCGTGGGAAGTCAACGTCACCGGAGCGGACCAGACCCGTCTGGTCAAGCAGGCCGAAGCAATGGGCTACGACATGATCGCGATTCCTGAGCATTTCGTGATCCCCGACGAACACGTCGAACTTTCCGGTCCGCACTACCTGCAGTCGACGATCGCCCAGGCCTACATCGCCGGGGCCACCGAGAAGATCCGGCTCAACTCGTGCGTCACCATCCTGCCGCTGCAGCATCCGATCGTGCTGGCAAAGACGCTGGCCACCGGCGATTGGATGAGCGGCGGACGCATGATGGTCACTTTCGGGGTCGGGTGGCTCAAGCGCGAGTTCAACCTTCTCGGGGTGCCCTTTGACCGGCGCGGCCGGATCGCCGACGAATACCTCGCGGCGATCATCGAACTGTGGACCAGCGAGTCACCTCGTTTCGAGGGCCGCTACGTGTCATTCCACGATGTGGCCTTCGAACCGAAACCGGTTCAGAAACCGCATCTTCCAGTCTGGATCGGAGGCGACGCAGACGCCGCACTCAAACGCGCCGCCAAATTCGCCTCCGGTTGGTGGCCGTTTCTCACTCCGCCGGACCAGATCGCCGAACGCCTCGAGTTCATTAAGAGCCAACCCGGCTACGACGGGCGCCCGTTCGAAGTCATGCACGGAATGGCCACCAGACGCGTCGGCGCGGGACATCGCGTCCAGGACAATCCCGACGCGCGTCCGAGCATGAGCGCGACGGAGATCGTCGATCACCTGAGCTGGCTCGCCGAGCAGGGGGTGACCTTCAGTTCGGTGCCCGTGCCCCCGGTGAGGGGGGTCGACGAGTACCTCGACTACGCCCAATGGGTGATCGAGGAGATCAAGCCCAAGGTGCCCTAGCGGCGGGCATCAGACGAAGTCCGAGCCGCCGTCGACGTTCACCGTTGCGCCGGTGACATAGCCGTTGCGGTGGGATGCCAGATATGCGGTGATGGAAGCGATCTCTTCGGGGAGCCCGGCCCGGCCGAGATCGCATGGCTGGTGGAAGTACTTGTCAATCCAGGTCATGACGTCAGTCGGGTTGGTGGCATCGAGGCCGTCGGCGGCGAGGACATCCTTGAGTTGTTCGGTGAAGCTGGCCGTCACGATGGTGCCCGGACACACGCAATTCACCAGAATGCCGTCCTTGGCAAGGCTTTTCGACAAGTTCTTGGTGACGCTGGACAGCGCCGCCTTCGATGCCGTATAGGCGACGATCCGCGGATTCTGACGCTGAATCGAGTGCGCGGAAAGAGTTACGATGCGGGCCCACTCAGCGGCGCGCAGCAGCGGCAACGCGGCGCGAATCGAGCGGACGCCCGACATGGTTCCGAGGGTGAACGTGGCATCCCAGTCCGCGTCGTCCATCTCCTCGAAATACCCATCGCCCGGGCCGATGGTGTGGACCAGGCTGTTGAGCTGTCCCCAGCGCTCGGAGACGGTGGCGAACGCGGCGGTGATGGATGCCGGATCGGTCATGTCCACGCTGATTCCCACGGCGTCCGGAGCACCGGCCTCCCGAAGTTTTGCTACTGCGGCGTCAAGCCCCGCCCGGTCTCGGGCCATCACGGCCACACCGGCTCCTTCAGCTGCCAGGGTTTCCGCGATAGCCAGTCCCATGCCCTTGCTGCCGCCGGTGACAACGGCTTTCGATCCGGCAAGTCCCAAGTCCATCGTGTCTCCTTGTGATCAGTGCTGCGCAACCAGTTGTGCGATCGCTTCGGGAGCCACGCCCAGTCCGCGCAGGCAGAAACGAAGCGTACGTCGACGAACGTCCGCGCGTTCGCAATCCCCTGTGGCCCAATGCCGTTCAGTGCCCGCCCACACCACACCTTGAATCGACTGTGCCTCAGCGACCGGATCGATGTCGTGAAATACCCCCTGCGCCACACCACGCCGAAGTTGTTCGACGAGGGGCTCGAGCATCTGGGCGTATGCGGGCGCAACCAGCTCGGGAGAGGCGAACATCTGCGACTGCGCCTCCAGCGACAGGTGCCGTAGACCGGATTTGGTGTTCTCGTCGAATGCCAGGTCGAGTCGTCCGTCGATCCAGGCGGCGACAGCCTCGACCGGATTCGATGCTCGTGCCATTCGTCTTCGCAGCCTTAGCATTTCACCGCGTGACATCTCCAGAAACACCGCGGCTACCAGCTCGTCTTTCGATTCGAAGTGGCGGTAGAAGGCCCGGGTGCTCAGCTGCGCGCGCTCCAGGACCGTAGCTATGCTGAGCCCTCGAACCCCCTGCTCTCGAACGGATTTCGCGGCGGCGGTCAGGATGGCGCGACGCACGTCGGGGTCAGCGGCAAGCTTGTTGCGTCGCCGTGTTGCCGGCCGCGTCACGCGCGCCACGCTCACGTTGCCTCCGGGGTACGGCAGTCAGGGAACGCATTATCTGAGAACAACGTTTTCATTTAACGCTGAATCACTATCGCTGCCAACTGTCTAGGTTGTCAAGCTGGATGTGTCAGTAGCCGCGTTGCGGGCAGTAGGACTTAATGGAGATGTTCAGGTAGTCATCGGCGTGGTTTGCCAGGTCGGGATTGGCCGCGCGAAACGCATCCGCTTCAGCCTGTCTGGTGACCCCTCGACTCAGGTCCAGGCAAACCTGCTTACCGTTGGCGACGGCGGCATCGGGATTACGGAACGTGATGCCCTTTTCGTTGAGCGCCTGGATGTATTTGTGGTCCTGATCGGGTGTGGATGTGATTGAGGTGGTAACGCCGCCCGCGGTTGCCGAAGCCGGCGGTTCGGATCCCGCAGGTGCGGTTGAAGTCGCACCTTGCGACGGCGCTGCCTTGGTAGGAGTATTCCCCGACGTCAACGCCCAGCGGCCCAGCACAATTGCCCCTGCCAGCACCAGACACGCCGCAACCAGCAAGCCGGCGATGCGTAACGTCGCGCTCCATGACTGGCCTTCAACCTTGCTCTGGGGTTGGTCGACCCGGACATCACCGCCGCCGCGGCCGCCGTCGTCGCCGAGGACATCCGGGCTCGACCAGGCGAGCTCGACCTTGTCGGTCGGTCTGGTGTTCGGCATGGCAGTGGTCTCGCCACCGCCGACCGGGGCGGCCCTCGTCTGACCACTATCTAAAGAGGCGGCGACCGTAGGGTCGGAAGGCCGCCGGTCCCGCTTGGCCATGCAGGCCATGCTAGCCGCCCCACCCCCAAGTCCGCGCCTACCGCGTCAAGTCAGGTAGCGGTTGCGCCATCGGGCGAAACGATTCGTCGGCAACTGAATCGCGGCCATCACCGAGCTCATCGACGACGCCACCGACTTCGCATGCGCCTTGGGCTCGGCGGTGGGAACCGCGGGGGCATCGCCCTCCCACCACGTCGGCTCCAACAACGCCGATGTCACCGGGATCGCCCTGTCGACGCTATTGCGCCCCCACTTGCACGCGCGGTCGATGGCCGCGACCGAGGGCGCCAGGTTGATCGGTGAGAGCGTCGGCTGGAACCGCACGAGGTGATCGGCGTAGGGCGCGTTGCGCAGCATCTGCAACTGGATCGCCTGCAGGATCGGGGCCAGCCACAGGTGCCGCGAGTCCCATTGCGGATGGAAGCAGTCGAACGCCAGATAGCACGCGTTGCGGGTGCCGAGCTTTCCTTCGCGCACTCGCTTCCACGCCAGCTCTACGGGGACGTTGCTCGCCGCGCCGCCGTCGACGAGAGCTGCGACGTCTTTTTCATCGCATAGCTCGTCGAGGATCGGGAGCATGTCGGGGTCGCTGGTCTCGTGGTGCAGCACGCCGGGGATAGCCGACGAAAACGACGCCGCGTCAATGACATTGAGGTCGCGGGCCGGGTCGTCTCCGCTAACGACGATCGGCTTGACGACCCGCAGGTCGATGAAGGCCGACACTTGCCACATGCGGGCTCCCACCCGCGGGCCGATTCCGATCGGGATGAAGGGCAGCGACCGTCCCTGCAGCGCCGCCAGTTCAGGATGCCGAAACTTGGACGGCAGCGCCGCATAAGGCTGCTTGCGCACTCCGGCGACAACGACGTCGAACGGGATCGCCAGGTCCGACATCCGCATCAGCTCGCCGTCCTCACGGCTGAGCAGGGCGCGGGCGAACTGGTCGAAGCGCAACGCGAAGAGACCGGCCAGACCGTGGCGGCGGCGCATCCGCTCAGGTCCGAGGATTGCGCGGTACGACACCGACTTGGCCCAGTCGACGTACTCCTCGATCGGCACCGGGAGGGTGCGAGCCACCAGGCTGCCCATGATCGACCCGAACGACGAGCCGATCATGTAATCGGGCAGCTCGCCGGCCTCGAGCAGGCGCTGCATGCCGCCGATGTAGACGAAACCCGCGCCCCCACCGCCGCCGAGCACCGTGACGAGCTTCTTGTAGCCGACCTCTGCGTCGAGTTCGGCGGGGGAGAAGTCACTGCCGTGGCGCTCGATGAGGACCTGCCGCTGGTCCTCCTGATCGTCGACCAAGCCGGCCAGCACCTCGCGTGCGGTCGTCAGGGCGGTGACCGGGTCAACTTCCTCGCGCAGCGGTCCATAGAGCGCGTCGGTGACTCTGGATCGCCACGGTGCCACTTCGGCGCCGACGGCGATGTCCCCTCGCCCGCGGCTCCCGCCCGGACCGGCGGCGCCCGGCTCGAAGTCGTCGAGTCTGACGAAGTTGAGGATGTAGCGCAGCTTGCGCAGCTCTTCGCTGCTCAACACATCCGGGTTGGACAGGTGCAGCCGGATGAGCCGGTTCTCCATCCGCTGCAGCAACAGGGCGGGCTCGGCATCCGGCAGGTCGACCGTCTCCAGCCCCGCATCGGTATCGGAGGCCTCGTCCTCGATTTCCTCGATCACGTCGAGCTCGGGACCGCGCCGGCTCAAACGGCTGCGCAGCGCGCCGACGAACGGGATCTCCATGAGGACCAACCCTCTCATGTCGGCGTAGCCTCAACGGATGGCCCAAGGCACGATGGCTCTGTTTCAGCGCGCGGTGAATCACCCGGTCAGCGTCGGTGCGCTGATCGAAGTGGGGATATGGCTCGCGATTCCGTACTTGTGCATCGGCGTGGCGTGGACTGTGGTGCACCCCGCGCAAACTCAACAGATTCAGACACGACTCGAACAGATATCGCCGGCAGGAGCTGACATCGGGGCGTTCGGGTTGATGACGGCATTCTGGCCGGCGTCGTTGCAGATCGCGAATGCGTGCCCGGCCCGCTGATTGGGCGGGCTAGGCTGCGCCCATGTCGATAGATCGTGCCGCGCTTCTGGCGGGCAGTATCCGGCTTGCGTCGGGCATCTCGTTTCTCGTCGACCCCGTTCGCGCCAACCGGCTCTGGGGCGCAGACTCCGAAGAGTCGTCACCGACGGCGCGACTGCTGCTGCGGTCGATGGGCTACCGCGACGCATTGATCGGCGCGCTGCTCGCGGGGGCGGGGCTGCGCGGCAGGAACACCCGCGGCTGGTTTCTGGCGTCCGCCGGCGCCGACGCGTCCGACCTGCTCGGCGGGATGAGCGTGCACGACGAGATGAAGCGCTCCCAACAGATCATCGGCCTGGGCGGCGCCGTCGTCGGCATCGGCGTCGGGCTCTGGGGAGCGGCTCGCCGGGGCACGCGGGCCGATCAGGTCGATACGAGCGCGCAGTAGCGGCGTTCGGTCTCGCATCTCGGTGCACAGTTGAGCCCTAGGGTTAGCGGCACGGACTTGCGCTGACGAGAGGAGCGAGCATGCGTTTCGGTGTTTTGACGTTTATCACCGACGAGGGCATTGGTCCGGTCGACCTGGGAGCGGCACTGGAGGAGCGCGGATTCGAGTCGCTGTTCGTCGCCGAGCACACCCACATCCCGGTCGATAGGAAGACGCCGTATCCGAGTGGTGGCCCGATTCCCCGGAAGTATTACCGACCGCTCGACCCGTTCGTGGCGTTGACCGCGGCGGCGGTTGCCACCGAGAAGCTGGTTCTTGGCACCGGTATAGCTCTGGTTCCGCAACGCGACCCGATCGTGACGGCCAAAGAGGTTGCGTCGTTGGATCTCGTGTCGCAGGGGCGATTTCGCTTCGGCGTCGGTGTGGGTTGGCTACGCGAAGAGATCGCCAACCACGGTGTCGATCCCGCGGTGCGCGGACGGGTGACCGATGAGCGGCTGGACGCGATGATCGCGATATGGACGCAAGAGGAGGCCGAATTCCATGGAAAATACCTGGATTTCGATCCGATCCACTGCTGGCCTAAGCCGGTGACAACACCATTTCCGCCGCTCTATGTCGGTGGGGGGCCGACCAGCTTCAAGCGCATCGCCCGGCTGAATGCAGGGTGGATCGCGATCACCCCGTTGCCAGAACTCCTGTCGGGTCCGCTCGAAGAGCTGCGTGCGATCGCAGGCGGCGACGTGCCCGTGACAGTGTGCCAGTGGGGTGAGGAGCAGACGGCGAAAGCCGTTGCGGGCTATCAAGATCTAGGAGTAGAGCGGGTCTTGTTGGACCTACCGACCGAGCCTCGTGACCAGACGCTTCGACGCCTGGATGAACTGGCCACCGACCTCGCGCAGCTGCGGTAGAGCCTTCAACGGCGCATCGCGTCTACCGTCCACCTGGGGAGAAAGGGTGCACGCGTGAGGAAGTGATCGCTCTGGCCGATCTTGCGCAACAGCATCTGTGTGCGCAGGATGCAGCATCCCATGCGCACCATGGCGAAGATCTCATACCAGCCGAGATCGGTGAGACTCCGCCCAATCATCTTCTCGTACCGTCGGATAACGCCCTCGCGAGTGTCAAAGCCGGGCAACTCGGGGTCCAGATCCAGGCCGTTGACCTCCAGCATCTGGCGGCGGGTCGCCAGCCACCAGCCAAAGTCGGTCTCGGCCGGACATACACAGGCCTGCTCCCAGTCCAGTGCTCCGACGAGCTGGCCGGAGTCGTCGAAGATCGCGTTCGACAGCCGCGCGTCGTTCCAGCAGACCGCCAAGGGGACGGCTGCTTCTGGTTGTTGACGGATCAGCCAGTTGAATGCCTCGGTCATCAGGTCGGGAACCTGATTGTCGGTTCCCCACTGCACATAATCGCGCCACCATGCCAATTCGGCCGCGACCCCCACCCCGCCCGGCCGTTCCAGCCAGGTGGCCTCGCCGACTGGAACGCGCTGCAGACCGGCCAGCGTTTCCAGGAACGAGTCGTGGGCGCGCCGCTGCACATCAGGACCCGCATCGTGCAACCACCCCCGCGACGCGTACGACGTGTCGGACGGCGTGTGACCGGGGATTCGTGGCATTACCAAAAACCTTGAGCCAATCCACGATTCGTCGGGTTCGTAGTGAATCGGCGATGGAGTCGCAATCCCGTGCTCGTGCAGCAGGTTCTGCGTTCGGGTCTGGGCGTCCAGGTCATAGCGCGGGAAGATTCCACCACCCGCGGGCGGGATCCGCACCACGCAGTC
Organism: Mycobacterium sp. NGS41; assembly: GCF_059812725.1. Classification (NCBI taxonomy): domain Bacteria; kingdom Bacillati; phylum Actinomycetota; class Actinomycetes; order Mycobacteriales; family Mycobacteriaceae; genus Mycobacterium; species Mycobacterium sp. NGS41. Next base: position 42,667 of record NZ_JCALDF010000029.1, on the reverse strand, counting down.
CCTGACGCCTTTGGCATCCTCATCCGTCTCGGCGATTTCGGCGGTGAATTTTAGGCTTTCGCTCGACCACCCTGCGGCCCGATTCGCCGCGCGCAGATCCGACACCACGGTCCTGCGCCCGAACTTGTGCTCGAACCACGACTCGAGTCGTGGTCGGGTGGCGGCCAGATCGCGTTGCACGAGGGCGATGCCAGCCATGCCAGGTAGATTTACATAGGCCACGTCAAATGTAAAGTGTTAGTTGTTTACGTCTGGCCAGCGCCATGTAATACGCTCCTTGGGTGAGCGGTCCCCTGACGTTTGGCGACATCGAGGACGCAAGTCTGCCATTGGCGGTTCTTGTCCACGGCTTCCCTGCCACGCCGAACACCTGGCGATACCTGGGGCCCGATCTCGCCTCCCGCGGCTACCGCGTCGTTGCGCCGTGGCTACCGGGGTACGACGCCCCCGTGCCAACACCCGTCAGCGTGGGCACCTACGTGCGCCACGTCCTCGACGTCCGTCGGACCTATCGGGCCGACGAGCGGGCAATACTTGTCGGGCACGATTGGGGGGCCAACGCCGGATACGGAGTCGTCGCCACCGACCCGACGGCTTTTCGCCGGTTCGTCGCACTGGCCGTTCCGCCGATCGCGGCGCTGAGCGCCGGCATGTTCACCTATGCCCAGCTCAAGCGCTCGTTCTATATCTGGTTCATCCAGCAAGTCGGCCTGGCCGAATCCGCACTCCTGGCGCCGGGCTTCTGGGAGCGGCTGTGGAGGGACTGGTCACCCGGCCACGATCCCCGCGATGACGTGGCTGACCTGCGTCGATATGTGACAGCGGACAATATCGCCAGCGTCGTCTGCCCCTACCGGGCGTCCTTCAACCCAGAGTTCGCCGATCCGGATGCGCAGGACGAGGCCGCGGCGACGACGCAGCCGTCACCGGTACCGACGCTGTACTTGCACGGCGCCGACGACGGAGCCATCGGTGCCGACGTGCTCGGTGATATCGTCGCTTACCTGCCCGCGGCCGGATCGGCTTTCGAAATCGTCGACGGCGCAGGGCATTTCCTGCATCTCGAGCAGCCCGATCTCGTCGCTGCCCGGATCGCGGCCTGGTTGGACGGCTAGACGGCGGTAGATGCGCGCAGGCGCCTGCGGGACGTGTCGAGACCGGCGGCGTGGCGCAGCTCGGCCAGGAACCGGTCGGCACTACCGCCACCAATCATGTAGTGGCAGAAGGCGATCCGTACCACCGCCCCGGCCGCAATGTCATTGGTGTCGGTGCCGATGATGCGGGCGATGCGCTCCTGCATGATCGGCAGCACCCGCTTCATCTGGAACAGGACGTGGTCGGGCTCGGTGTCGGCAAGCGAGCCCAGCGAATACCTGCTATGGAAATCGACGATGAACTGCAGGGCGGCGTCGAGCCGGTCGGCGCCGCTCAACCCGGCGATGGCGGCGGCGATGCCGGCGTCGAAATTGTCCTGCTCGTAGAGACCGAACGCCTCCAGCAGCCCTTCTTTCGAGCCGAAGTAGCGGTACAGCGTCGGACGCGAGACCTTGGCCTCGGCGGCTACGTCGGACAGTTGCAGCTTGCGGCGACCATTGCGGGCGAGCACGACGAACGTCGCGGCCAGGATCCGCCGCCTCGTCGATGATTCGGCCGTGACGACCGAACGAGAAGCCACATCGCGTACTTTACATCTAGACGGTCAAATGTCACACTTGCGCTACCGTGGGCTCGGCCCGCGACACGGCCGTCGCGAGAGGTAGTGACCGATGACCAACCTCGTGGTCCGCAAGATCCCCTGGGAATTCGACGGGGACGTACCGTTCCTGTGGCAGCCCGCCAACCCGTGCTTCAGCATGTTCTGCAATGTCTTTACGTTCGTCGCCGTCCCGTTCGAGCGGTACATCGTCAGCGCCGTTCGCCAGGCAGGCGATCTGCTGCGCGACGACCCGGAAGTCGCTTCGGAAGTCGAGGCGTTCCTACGGCAGGAGGCTCAGCATGCCGCAGCGCATCGCAAACACATGCTGGCCCTGGTCCAGCGGTATCCGGAGTTGGAGCGGTGTTACCAAGATGCCGTTCAGGCCTACGACGACCTCATCGACGAGCAGCCGATCGAGTTCCACGTGTCCTATATCGCCAACCTGGAGGCGACCTTCACGCCGCTGTTCAAAGTCATTCTGGATCACCGTGATTCGCTTTTCGGTGGGGCAGATCGCCGCGTTGCGTCACTGATGATGTGGCACTTATACCCAGCATCAGCGGTCCACTCCCCGACTTATGCTCCGCCGGTTGTCGAGGAGATCGAGCACCGCAGCTCCGGTTTGACCCTGAACCGGCACGTTGTTCCAGACCCTTGGTATCGCGTCAAGCAGATTCGCCGGACATTCCGGCACGTCGGCAAGCTGACGCAGTCGGTGGCCAAGACCATCGACGAGATCGTTCCGTTCGAAGACCGCGGCGTGTGCGCGCAGGAACTGATGTCCAACACACTGCTGCTCGGCGAGTTCGCGTACCGCTTGCCCGGCGGACGTCGTCGGCGGCGCGATCTCGGTCCGCCGACCTTGTTCCAGTCGGTACCCACGAGCCGGTTGGCCAAGATGATCTGGCGGCTGGTGCTCTCCCAGACCCCGCATCATGATCCGAAAACACAACCACTGCCGGAATGGGCGGATACCTGGATGCGCGAATACGATCGCGGAACCGACATGACCGAGTTCGCCGGAGCCTCCCCATCTGCAGAAAGGTAACCGCATTGCAGTCAACGAATTACGGCTCACTGGTTCCCGAGGACGAACTACTGACCCATCAGATCGTGGATACCTTTGCGACGGTGAGTCAATCGGATCCCTCGTGGACAGAAAAGATTTGGACGACGGCACACGCGCGGGACAACTCACTGCAGGTGGTACTGGGGATCGGCAAGTACACCAACCGCGGCGTATTCGACGGAGCGGCCGGCGTGTGTCGCGGAACAGAGCAATGGACCGTCCGGGCGGGGCGGCGGCTGTCGTCGGATCCGGCGGGCACCGACGCCGGGCCCATTCACTACCGCGTCGTCGAACCGCTGCGCGCAGTCCGGGTGAGCCTTGACGCGACCGAACACGCTCCGATCGCGTTCGACGTCGTGTTGCGCGGTAGCTTCGACGCCGCGCTGGAAGACCCGTGGCCGGACCGCAGCCCGGACGGATACCGAGTCACCCACAATGTGTTGCGCTACCACCAGATTGGCGTCGCATCAGGCTGGGTCCAGGTCGAAGGCGTACGGACCGCGATCGAGGACGACCAATGGATTTCGATCCGCGACCATTCGTGGGGGCTGCGGCCGGGTGTCGGCAAGCCCATCCCCGGCCTGCCGCGCAGCAGCCGGAAAATCAAGCAGATGTTCATGACGTGGCTGCCGATGACACTGACACGACCGGACGGGTCTGCCTATTCGCTGTTCGTCTTCTATCAAGAGGAACGTGGCGACGGGTTCGCCGAAATCCGTTGCCAGGCAGAACAACAGAACGCCGATGGCACTTCTGAACGGTTCGTGTCCGTCGAGCAGGACCTCTATTTCCGCGACGACAACCGCCGGTTCACCCACGGCACAATCACTCTGATCGATTCCGCCGGGTCGAAGCGTCCGCTGACCATCACCGCCGCCGGCCCGACCGGCTTCCACCTCGGCAGCGCCGGATACTACGGCTGGAACGACTGGGTTCTCGGCCAGTGGGTCGGCGAGTTGAAGGTGGAAGGCAACCACCTAACCGACTGCGACCACCCTGAGAATGCGCGAGAGTTGCACCAGCTCAGGGATCTTCTGGTTCGCGTGGAGGATCCAGTCGGGGGAGGCAGCGGGCTGGGCAATGCCGAAACCTTTGCCCTCGGAGCGTTTCCCGAGCGCGGTCTCACCCCGGAGAATTCGTTCCTGTAGTCGGATCAGGTGCCGCAGAAGGTTCGGTAGGTGCCGAAATCCTCCGGAGCAGGACTGGCGTACCGCTCCAGGTCCGGCCGCTCGTCGAAAGGCGCGGTGACGGCAGCGAGAAGCCCCTCAAGCGGATCGAGGTCCCCTGCCGTCGCAGCGGTCAACGCCTCCTCGACCAGATGGTTGCGCGGGATGTAGATCGGGTTGGTGCGGTCCATCAATTCGGGGTCCGGAGCCAGCGCTCGCCAGCGCGCCATCCAGTCGTCAAAACCGGCGATATCGATGAACAGTCCGCGCGAGGATTCGGCATGACCCCGCGCCGCTTGGCTGAGGTGGCGGAAAAACGAGGTGTAGTCAACGTGGCTGTCCTTCAGCAGGCCCAGTAACTCGTCGGCCAGCGGCGCGACGAATTCGGCGTCGACCTCGGCGGCCAAACCAAGTTTGGCGCGCATACCGGACACCCACACGGCGTCGTATCGGGCGCGGAAGACCCCGAACGACTCCTCTGCGAGTGCGATCGCTTCATCGACGTTGTCGGACAACAACGGAAGAAGCGTCTCAGCGAACCGAGCGAGGTTCCACCCAGCGATCACCGGCTGATTGCCGTAGGCGTAGCGCCCCCAATGGTCGATCGAACTGAAGACCGTGTCGGGGTCGTAGGCCTCAATGAAAGCGCAGGGCCCGTAATCGATGGTTTCGCCGGAGATAGTCATGTTGTCGGTGTTCATCACCCCATGGACGAACCCGTTCAGCATCCACTTCGCCACCAGCGATGCCTGGACGGCGACCACGGCTTCGAATAGCGAAAGGTAAGGGCGTTCGGCCTGCGCGGCAGCTGGGTGGTGGCGGGCGATGCAATGATCGGCCAGCCGTCGCAGCAGGTCGGCGTCGCCGGTAGAGGCGGCGTACTGAAAGCTTCCGACCCGCAGGTGACTGCTGGCGACCCGGACCAGCACGGCGCCGGGAAGCGGGGTCTCCCGCTCCACCGGGCGCCCGGTGCCCACTACGGCTAACGAGCGAGTCGTCGGCACACCGAGAGCGTGCATCGCCTCGCTGACGAGGTACTCGCGCAGCATCGGCCCCACTGCGGCGAAGCCGTCACCGCCGCGGGCGAACGGCGTGGCTCCGGAACCTTTGAGATGGATGTCCACCACCCGGCCGTCGGCGCCGGCGAGCTCGCCCAGCAGCAGTGCGCGCCCGTCGCCCAACCGCGGGACCCAGCCGCCGAACTGGTGCCCGGCATAGGCCTGCGCTACCGGAACTGCACCGTCGGGGACCAGGTTGCCCACCAGGAAACGCAGTCCGTCGGGGCTCCGCAACCAGGCACTGTCCAGGCCGAGCTCCGCGGCCAACGGCTCGTTGAGCGTGAGCAGCCGCGCTTCGGCAGTCGGTTCCGCTTGCCAGCGGACACCCAGCTCGGGCAATTCGCGGGAGAAGCGGTCCTGCAGCGCGATGGTTTGTTTCGAGGCCCTATCCGAAGTGACACTCACTTGACCCAGCCTACGTGGCCGAGGGAACCCTCGTTGGCTAGCCGATGGCTTGCTGGATCAGATCGCGGGCGCGGTCCAGCATCGACGCGAACGGTCCGACGACGAGATTCAACTTCGCCGATTCCACACCGGGATGCGGGCGGGTTGGCGCGATGGCCTCGGCTGCTCGCACTGCCGTTCCCAGCCGCTTGAGTTCGTCGGTGTCGAGTATCCGCTCCAGATAAGGAAATTCGTCACGCTCTTCTTGCTCGGCGTGCGCCAGCACCGCTTCACGCAGCCTGCCGAGCTCGTCGATGAATTCCTGTGTCGTGGTGTCGAGCTTCTCGATCTTCGACAGCTGCTCTTTCGCGCCGTGCTCTTCCTGAAGTCGCGCGTCGACGATCGCGTCGCCGGCATCGACCTCGCGGCGGACACGGGGATGCACCACCATTTCCTCGGCTGTCTCGTGCACAGCCAGCAGTTGGCGCAGTTCTACGAACGGCTTCTCACGCGCTTCGGGGTCGGACGCATGCAGTACTTCGTCGAACATGTCCTCGATGAGATTGTGCTGCGCCTTGAGGAACGCGATGACTTCGTCGGGTGATTCGATAATCATCTCGGCCACGCCGGGTACCTCCGGTGATTTGGGAATGCGGGCTGGGCTGTGCGCCGCTTGGTCAAGGCATACCCGGCAGACGAACAGCTAAACGCCCCGTGGCAGGGTCTTACACCCTGAGTCGCCGCAGCACTCGATGCGCCATACCGTTCGACGCGTCGACCGGCGGCTGTCGGTCCGCGTAGGGCCAAGGGCGGTGGCGTTCCGGAACCGACGCTGCCCGTTGTTGTTTGAGCTGCATGCGCAGATACTGGCGCAGCTCGTGCAATTCGGGGTCGGTCCACCGGTTTTCGGCCTCGGTGGGGTCGGCGGTGAGATCGTAGAGCTCCCACTGATCGTCGAGCGGATCGGTGCGGTAAGCCTCGCCGCCGATGCCGTTGGTGGCCAGGTGACGCACGCCTGGCTCGGTCCAGGTGGCCGGGTCGTCGAAGGTTCGCACCAGCTTCCACAAATGTCCGGCCCCGCCGGCAGCGTCGGTGTCGGCGACCGTGACCACCAGCCCCTCGAAGTTGGCGGCGACATGCGCGGGCACCTTGATCCGAAGTGGCGCAGGCGGATTCACGTCGCGGCCCAGTTGCCGCGCGAGTGCCGACGCGCCGGTGTCGCCTTCCAGCACGTTGTCGCGGGTCATCAGGTAGACGACCCGTGCCTCGTCGGCTGCCGCCCCATCCACCACGGGCATCAGGTCGCGACCGGGCAGCGGGTGAACCTCGGAGAACGACTCGGCGAGACTTGCGGCCACGACGTCTACCTCAATGCCGGCCGCACCGAGCAGCGTCGGCACCAGGTCGACATGCGACGTCGGCGCCGAGACCGTGCGTGCTTGCGTCGCGTTGGCGCCGGTACGGGCAATGACGAACGGCACCCGAGTGGCTTCGTCGTACAGGTTGAACCACTTCTGATGCAGCCCGCCGTGGGCCCCGAGCATCTCGCCATGATCGGAAGTGCGCACCAGCACGGCGCTCTCCGACCCGTCTTCGGTGACGGCCCGGCGTACCCGGTCGATCGGCCCGTCGACCTCCGCGTGCAGCCGGTAGTAGAGGTCGCGGTAGCGCTGCGCGTTGCGTCGGTAGGTGCGGCCGACCACCAGCGCCGGACCATATCCGGAGTAGTACGCCTCGCGGAAGGCGATCTGCGCGGCCGGTTTTGTCGACAGGTCTTCACCGGCGGTGGGCGCGGCAGGGACATGCGGCGGGTCCAGCGGGCTCGGCTGCAGCGGGTTGCGTCGCATCCACGCCGGGAAGAGCACGATGTCGTGCGGGTTCACGAAGCTGGCCACCAACAGAAATGGGCGCATCGCCGCGTCGTCACCGGCGCGACGCCGTGCATAGCGATCTTTCAGCCACGCGACAACACGGTCGGCGATCAGCGGGTCGCGCCGGAAACCGCTGTTGGCGTTGCCCGCACCGTGTGGTTCGGGGCCCACCCAACCCGAGAAGCCGTACGGGGCGAGGGGGTCGGCGTCGAGGTAGCGCTGTACGGCAGCCGGGTCGACGACACCGTCGTCGTCGTTGGTGGCCAGTGATCCACCCGTCGACGGGTCGTGCAGGTCGGCGTGCGAGATGTGCCACTTGCCGTCGTAGTGCGTGTCGTATCCTGCGGCGCGAAACCAGTTGCCCAACGTGGGCACCTCGCCGGCGCGCAGCCAGCGCAGCCGCGAATCGTCGAACCGCTTGCCGATGCCGTCGGTCTGGGTTACCCCATGCAGATCGGGATACTGGCCGGTGAAAATCGTTGGGCGGCTGGGTACGCACGCCAGCGAACCGGTGTAGTGCCGTTCGAAACGCACCCCGTGCTGGTCGAACCAGCGACGGCCGGTCAGGGTGCGCTGCCGCCAGGCCAGCACGTCGGCCGACTCGTAGGGCGGCACCGCCCGTTCCTCATCGGTCATCAGGATGACGATGTCGGGGCGGTCAGGCATGGGTGTTCTCCAATCGGTGTGCCAGTCCGTCGAGCAGCGCGTCGGATTGCTTGGCCATGGCGCATCCGACGATCCGTTCTGCCAGCCGGGCCAGTGGGCCGCCGCCGATCTCGATCGTGGTGGTCAAGGTCACCAGGGTGGTACTGGATGTCGGGCGCAACGTCCAGCGATTGCTGACCCTGCGCAACGCGGTGGGCAACCCCGTTATGGCGTAGGCCAGCGTCGAGGGCGGCTCGAATTGGGTGATGCGCTCCAGCAGCACGTTGCGGCGCACCTGCAGCCGCCGCGTCGTGCCCAGCGGTCCGCCGTCGGGGCCGTGGTTGGTCACGCACGAATGGTCGACATTGTCGGCCCAGGTACTCAGCGAACCGAAGTCGGCCAGGACATCCCAGATCGCCTGCGGCTGCGTCGCTATTGTCCGGCTGCGGCTGATGTCTGCCACTCCGTCATCCAACACCACGGCCCGGGGTCTTGCGTAGAGATTGCCGTCCTTGTATAGATCACCCAATGCATGAACAGGTCGACAGCAGCGCGGTGGATCCCGCCGACACAGGCTCACGCATCGATCCGGTCCTTGCCCGCAGTTGGTTGTTGGTCAACGGCGCGCATGCCGACCGGTTCGAATCGGCGGCGCACTCTCGCGCCGACATCGTGGTTCTGGACATCGAGGATGCCGTCGCGCCCAAAGGCAAGGACGGCGCGCGCGACAACGTCGTGCGTTGGCTGGGCGGCGACAACACCGACTGGGTTCGCATCAATGGCTTCGGTACTCCCTGGTGGGCGGACGATATCGCCGCGCTGGCCGCCAGCTCGGTCGGCGGGGTGATGCTGGCGATGGTCGAATCGGTGGACCATGTCACCGAGACGGCGAGACGACTGCCCAACGTGCCGATCGTGGCGTTGGTCGAAACGGCCCGCGGTCTGGAGCGCATCACCGAGATCGCCGCGGCCAAGGGCACCTTCCGGCTCGCCTTCGGAATCGGCGACTTCCGGCGGGACACCGGTTTGGGGGAAGACCCGGTGACGCTGGCTTATGCGCGGTCTCGCTTCACTATCGCCGCCAAGGCGGCCGGTCTGCCCAGCGCGATCGACGGGCCGACCATCGGCTCCAATGCACTGAAGCTCGTCGAGGCGACCGCTGTCTCCGTCGAGTTCGGCATGACCGGCAAGATCTGTCTGACGCCCGACCAGTGTTCGGTGGTCAATGAGGGTCTATCCCCTTCGCAGGACGAGATTGGTTGGGCTAAAGAGTTTTTCGCCGAGTTTGACCGCGACGGGGGAGAGATCCGCAATGGCTCCGACCTACCGCGCATTGCCCGGGCCACCAAGATCCTCGAGCTGGCCCGCGCCTATGGCATCGAAGCATCGGAGTTCGAGGACGAACCCGTTCACATGCCCGCGCCGTCGGACACGTATCACTACTGAACCGGCGGAGGCGCGCGTGCTGTCGGTGTTCTGGCCGAAGAACTAGCGGGACTATGATCCTCCGTAATAACGGAGGGCCAGGTCGGATGAGCACTGCGGCGGATTTTGAAGTCGACTTCCACTTCGACCCGATGTGCCCTTTCGCGTATCAAACGTCTTTGTGGATCCGCGACGTGCGTGAGCAACTTGGGATTGCAGTCAATTGGCGGTTTTTCAGTCTCGAGGAGATCAACCGCGAAGAGGGTAAGAAGCATCCGTGGGAGAGAGGGTGGTCCTACGGCTGGTCACTGATGCGAATCGGCGCGTTGTTGCGGCGCACCGACATGGCATTGCTGGACAAGTGGTATGCCGCGATCGGCCATGAGCTTCACGCGTTGGGCGGCAAGCCGCACGACCCTGTTGTGGCGCGGCGGCTGCTGAGCGACATCGGCGTCGATGAGGCGATTCTCGATGCGGCGCTAGGTGATCCGACGACGCATGACGAGATTCGCGCCGAGCACCAGCGAGTCGTCGACGCGGGCGGCTACGGTGTCCCGACGCTGTTTATGTCCGGACAATGCCTGTTCGGACCGGTATTGGTCGACCCGCCGACCGGTCCGGCTGCCCTGACGCTCTGGAATGTCGTCACGGGCATGGCCGAGCTGCCGCATGTCTACGAACTTCAGCGGCCGAAGTCTCCGGCCGACGCGGAGCTCATCGGCCGGCACCTGCGTCCATACCTCGATGGGCGCGATTGGGTCAGCATTAACCGCGGTGAGGTCGTCGACGTCGAACAGCTCACCGGCGGACGCGGTTCCGCACCGTCCTAGGCGGCGTGTCGGGCGATTGCGATGCCGACTCGGACTTCGAGGTCGCTGATGGTGATTGCCGGGCCCCGCGGCGGTGCCGCGGACTGGTACCGGTGATCGGTCGGAGTGGTGAATTCCGCTGTATGCGTGTGGTTTTCGTCGATGCTCGTATTGACTCGCCACCCGGCGGCTTCCTTGGCGTAGTTGCAGCGTTCGCACTTCCCGAGTCCGTTTTCCGCTGTGGTCTGTCCGCCTTTTGCCCAGGGCTGGGCGTGATCGCGGTGTCGGATCGGGGCATCGCAGTACGGAGTGCGGCAGCGCTGATCGCGCAGTCCGATGAACTCGGCGAGTCCGCGCGGAAACAGCCGCGCCCGCGACTCCATGGCCACCAGCGCCCCGCTGCGGGGATGGGCGTAGAGCCGGCGCAGCGTTGCCCGGGACCTTCGGTCGGCGCTGGCGGACGTCACCATTGTGCGGGCGACAGCCGCGGGTATCGGACCATAGCCGGGCAGGTCAGCCGGCGTGTTGTCCCCGCCCAACAGCGTCTCATCCGAGAAGACCAGGTTCACCGCAATCGGCACGGGTATGTCGGCGGGCACTCCGGAGATGCGCTCGATCAGGGTGTCGGCCATCACCTGTCCGCGCGAGCGCCCGTCGAACGTGGTGTCAGCGGCGCGACGCAGCGCGGCATAGACGCTCACGCCCTGAGCGACGGGAAGCAGGGCGGTCAGATAGGTCATGGTGTCGGGGGCGGGCCGGATGGTGACCGTGCGCTCGGTTTCGGCCTTGGCCGCCCGCTCGACCACGGCATGCGGGTCCAGTCGGTAGGCGATTGACTTGGCCGACGCGGCGATACGCGCATCACCCATCCCGTCCAGGTTCGCCGGGTCGCCACACAGCTCCGCGTCCAGGGTGCCGCGGTCTTCGACGTCCAAGCAGGCGCTCTCGCGGACGATCAGGGTGGCGCGCCACTCCGAGAGGACACCGGATTCCAGCGCACGCAGCGTGTGCGGCATCTCGTGCACCAACGCTTTGGCAAAGCCCAGATGCCGGCCTCCCCGGGCAGGGGAGTCGCGTCGCGCCAGCGCGATCTCACTGGCCACGCCGCGGCCGCGTCGGGCAGCGGGTACACCGGCGTCCGCCTCACGAGCTCGACGCGTGGTGTCCAGCAGGGCTGCAGCTCGAGCCTGGGTCGCGGCGGCCGCCGACTTGGCTTGCTCGAGCTCGGCGATGCGCTCGATCAACGCCGCTTCGTCAGCCGACGGGTCGATGTAAGTAAGTAGTTCGAACATATGTTCGACTATACACGAAATCGGCAACTTGGCGACTTGCGCAGTCAGCCCGCCTATGCAGAAGATTCATGAACTGAGCCCTCCCGCCAAGTGAGTATGGTTTTCCCTATGGCCGCGAAGCGCAAGATCCGAACCGCACGGATCTACGAGGACGTCAGTCCCGACGACGGTCAGCGCATCCTCGTCGATCGCATCTGGCCGCGCGGCATCCGCAAAGACGATCCGCGGGTGGGCATCTGGCTCAAAGACGTTGCGCCGTCGAAAGAACTGCGTGACTGGTACCACCACCAACCCGAACGGTTCGACGAGTTCGCGTCGCGCTACCAAGTGGAGCTGTCCGACAATCCCGCGTTCGAGGAACTGCGCAACCGCGCCAAGCGCGGCGTCGTCACCCTGGTCACTGCCACTCGCGACCTGGACGGCAGCCAAGCGGCGGTCTTGGCGAAACTCCTGAAAGGTCACTGACCGATGCGACTGGGATTGCACGCGTTGGGAATTGGCACCGGCGCCAACCGCGCGGTGATCGATGCCGTGGCGTCGGAGGCGGAGCGCCGCGGGTTCGCCACCCTGTGGGCAGGCGAACACGTCGTGATGGTAGACCAGTCCGAATCACGGCACCCCTACTCCGACGACGGCGTCATTGCTGTTCCAGCGCAAGCGGATTGGCTTGACCCGATGGTGGCACTGAGCTTTGCTGCTGCCGCCTCGTCCAGGATTGGCATCGCGACTGGCGTGCTCCTGCTGCCTGAGCACAACCCGGTCATAGCGGCCAAGCAGGCCGCGAGCCTGGACAAGTTGAGCGACGGGAGACTGACACTGGGCGTCGGGGTCGGTTGGTCTCGTGAGGAGTTCGAGGCGCTCGGCGTGCCGTTCGAGTATCGAGCGGCACGCACCGCCGAGTACGTTGCGGCGATGCGGACGTTGTGGCGCGACGACGTCGCTTCCTTCGACGGGAAGTTCGTCAAGTTCTCCTCGATTCGGGTAAACCCCAAGCCAATTCGTGATCGTCGCATCCCGATCGTGGTCGGCGGCAACAGTGATGCGGCGCTGCGGCGAGCAGCTGCGTGGGCCGATGGCTGGTACGGGTTCAATCTCGACGGCGTCGAAGCGGTGCGCGAGCGAGTGGGCAAGCTCGAGCAGCTGTGTGCCGAGTCCGGACGTGACCGCGCCGAGCTGCGGCTGTCCGTCGCGCTGCGCGATGCCCGAGTAGCTGACATAGGTGCTTTGGCCGAGTTGGGTGTGGACGAGTTGGTGGTGGTCGAGGCCCCGCCGGAGGACCCCGACGCGGTACCCGACTGGATTGCGGCCCTCGTCGAGAAGTGGCGCGCGGCGCTCTAAACGTCGCCCAGCGCGGACGTCGTATCCAGGTCGGCATACGCGTGCGAATACCGTTGCGCCAGAGCAATAGCGATGTCGTTTCGCTGCCACTCGCCGGCGCTGGCGGTAACCAGCCACAGCGTCAGGCCATGCGCCACCGAGGCGCGGTAGCGCAGCCAGATCTCGTCGGCGCTGGGCATCTCGTCGGCGGGCAGCCCGAGCGCGTCGCGGTACTCCTCGAGGAGTGCGCGCTCGCTGCGACGACGATCGTCGACGGTCAGCGCGCCCTGCAGGAAGTAGCCCAGATCCAGAGACCAGTTACCGCGGCGGGCGACTTGCCAATCCAGGAAGCCGACCTCACCATGGGCGCCGGTGGGCACTAGATATGTGTTGCCGATATGCGGATCACCGTGCAGCAAGGTTGGCGGCGATCCAGATGACCCCGTCAGCGTTCTGATGTAGGGCTTCCAGATCGATTCGATGAGACGGTCGATGGTCAGCGACATCACTTCGGCGGGCGCGTCGTCGCCGAGTCGTTCCAGCGCGGCCGGCAGCGGCGCGGCCCCCATGCCCTCCCACGGCTGGAACGGTTCCAGCCAGCCTAGGGCGGGCTCGCGCAAGACTCGGTCGCCCCAATACTTTCCGTGCATCCGTCCCAGGCCCCGAACGCCGGTGGCGACCTGCTCGACCGTCATCGGCCTGGTGGCGTCGCGAGGGTCGGCGCCGCGAGCGGTGAGATCTTCCATGATCATCACGAAGTCGTAGTCGGCCTCATCGATTGCGGCGGTGTAGACAACCGGGTGTTCCAGGGGCAGTTCCACTCCGCAGATGAATAGTCGCGGCTCATGAAACATGCCGCTGGTCAAGCGAATCATCGCTTTGTGCGCTGGGTCAGCGGCCTTGGCGAACACCGTGGCCGGTCCGCTGCCGGACGAGTAGGTCAAACCCAGGCGGGCCCGTCGATTGGTCCCGTCGTCACGACCCACAACGGTGACCGCCTTGACCGTGGCACCGGGGTAGTGAGCAGCGAGTGCCGCCGACATCCACTCGGGCGTAATCTCATCCCAGTTCTTCGGCACTGACGGGGCGGTAGTGGTCAATGCTGGGCACCTCGCTCCAGTTAAGAAACGACACGTATCGTTTCCTAAGTGAGAGTAACGCAACCGGGTGAAAGCCTTAAGCCCACCTCTGCTCATTGCATGCCCGACGACCGCGGCGGCCGGCCGCGCGATGCTCGACTGGATCACGCAATTCTGACGGCCACCCGCGAACTCCTGGGCGCAGGCAGTTACGCAGAACTGTCCATGGAAAGCGTCGCGGGACGGGCTGGAGTAGGGAAGAAGACCCTCTATCGGCGATGGTCATCGAAAGCGCCGCTTGTCGCCGAAGCGGTCCTACAGGCTTACGGAGGATCAGGATCGTTCCCCGTCGCTGAGACCGGTGACATCCGCACCGACCTACAGTCGTGGCTCGACGAGCATGCCAACTTCCTGGCCGAGTCACCCAATGCGGCGTTGGTGCGGGCGCTCGTCGCTGCGGCAGTAGCCAATTCGGTCGACGGCGCGGTGCTCTATCAGCAGTTGAGCGCACCCCAGCACGCCGGGTTGACGACACGACTTCGCCAAGCCGTCGAAGATGGGCAGATCAACGCCGACGCCGACCTCGACGCCGTCGCTTATGCGCTGATCGGTACGTTGCTCCTGCACGCGTTGGCGCCGCCGAGTCCCACAGTGCGATACGACGGCCTGCTCGACGCCATGCTCAACGGCGTCGGCAATGGGCGGTGAGCAGACGCAAAAGCGCTCAGAAAGCGCTGGTTTCAGGTGCTTTTGCGTCTGCTCGCCGAGTTAGTAGTCGTACTCCGCCAGGCTGGTATCTCCGAGGCGCTGTGCGCCGTCGAGCGAAAGTGCAGCCGGCACCATCTCACTGGTCACCAGGCCGTGTCGGCTCGTGAGCTTGTCGACGACGTCGAAGCTGCGCGCGATCGAATCCGGCGTGTCAACGATGATCGTGGTCACCGGCACCGTGCGCGCTAGTTGAAATAGCTTGTCCCCGTGTGGTTTATGGTCACCGTGGAACCCCCAGATACCGCGCAGGACCGTTGCGCCCCGCGCCGTATTGGATCGCAGCAGCTGCTGGACGATCGCACGGTGGATAGGCAGCCCGTCGTGTCGGGTTGCTTCGGCGGTGTAGACCATCAGCTTTTGCCATAGCGTGCGTCCCTGGTCATCGGTCGACGGCAGCTCCTGGGGACGCGCGAAGAGTTCGCCGTCGCGCTTGCACACCCGCACCCGTTCGACGGTCAGCAGCGGGTTGGGCATCGCGGCGGTGAGTTCCGTTGCGGCGGACCGGACTTGAGCGGCTGATCCGATGGCGATGATCATCAGCGGGACATTGACGTTGCGGCTGAAGAAGTGGGCCCGACAGCGCTCTCCGTGTGCGGTGCCGTCGACGCCGAGAAGCACTATGGCACCGGCGAATCCGTGTCGATGCAACAGCTCGCATATTGCGTAGTAAGCCAGTTTTCCGCCGATCCGCTCCTGCCGGCCCACGTACACGGTGAGTTTGGCCCCGTCGCCGCTTTGGCCGTCGTTGTAGCTATCCAGGTCGCCAAGCCCCCCTCCGAGTTGCGTGACCAGTCGCGCGCGTTCCAGCGTCATCAGTCCTCTGCCGGTCATCGCGGTCACCTCGCTGACCAACGAGCGGATCTTCGGCTCGACATCGACGGCGGCGACGGTCACCGCCGGATCCTCGGAAAGGCTGAGCGATGTGTCATTGCGTAGGTCGTGATTCGGGCCGAAACTTGCTATGCCACGCAGCATTACGCTGGTCGCGACCCCGCTGTTGCCGAATAGTTCCAGCATTGCGTCGGCCAGGAACCCGCCCCTGTCGCCCGCCGCTCGTTGCCGTTCGGCGAAGTACGTCGTCAACTTCAAGCACGGCTGGTTCACAGTTGCTCCGCGACCCATTGTCCGAGTAGCGCCGCACCCAGGCCGAGGATGACGCTGACGACGATATTGGCGGCCGCCGGGCGCGTCTGGCGCTCCTCGGCGAGCCGCTGGGTTTCCAGCATCCAGGTGGAAAACGTGGTGTAGGCGCCGACGAACGCGGTGCCGGCGAGCAGGGCCGCGTCCCTGCTCAGTGCCAGCCCGCCCAGCAACCCCAGCAGCGCGGCGCCGCTGATGTTCACCGTCAGTGTGCCGAACGGAAAGGACCTGGCCACCCGGCGCGCGACGGCGCGGTCCACCAGGAAGCGCGCCACCGACCCCGCCCCGCCGATGGCCATGACGCCAGTCCAGACCAAGGTCGTCATGAGCGGACCCGTACCCGGCGAGTCAAAGCCGTGGCCAGGTGTGCGGCCAGCAATCCCAGCGTGATGCTGACGATGGTGTAGCTCGTGGCCAGGACCCAATGGTGGTGTTCGATCATCTTCACCGTCTCGACCTGCATCGTCGAGAAAGTGGTCAGCCCCCCACACAATCCGGTGCCGAGCAGGGGGCGCCGATAGCTGGACAACGGCAACCGCTCCAGCAGCCGGGTGGTGAAATAACCGACCAGGAAGGCGCCGACGATGTTCACGGCGAACGTCGGCCAGGGCCAGCGGGCCGGGTCGGGGACTGCCAGCGTGGCGAGGGCCGCTCGGGCTAGCGCGCCCAACGCTCCGCCGGCGAAAATCGCGGCCAACTCCCGATAGTCGTGGTTTGCCACAGGTCGAATCCCTCCGATGTGCCGGTGGTGCGCTTCGCAGCGTAGCGGGACCTGCGAGTGGCGCACGGGCAGAATGGGAGCCATGGTGGCCAATCCGCGTGCCGGTCAACCGGCCCAGCCCGAGGACCTCGTCGATCTGCCCCATCTGGTGACCGCGTATTACGCGATTGCGCCCGACCCCGACGACGTCGCTCAGCAGGTATCGTTCGGCACCTCGGGCCATCGCGGCTCGGCGCTCGACGGCGCGTTCAACGAGGCCCATATCCTGGCCATCACTCAGGCCATCGTCGAGCACCGCGCGGCCCACAGCATCACCGGGCCACTGTTCATCGGCCGTGACACGCATGGTCTTTCGGAGCCGGCATGGGTGACGGCCCTCGAGGTGCTCGCCGCCAACGACGTCATGGTCACCATCGACTCAAGAGACCGCTACACCCCGACGCCGGCGATCAGCCACGCCATCCTCACGTACAACCGCGGCCGTACCGAAGCGCTGGCCGACGGGATCGTCGTGACGCCGTCGCACAACCCGCCTGCGGACGGCGGTTTCAAGTACAACCCACCCAGCGGCGGTCCGGCGGACACCGACGTGACCGATGCAATCGCCAAGCGCGCCAACGAGATTCTGCGTGACTGGTCGGCGGTGAAGCGCGTGCCGTTTGTCCGCGCGCGGCGGGCTGTCCGGCGCCACGACTATCTCGGCCACTATGTAGACGACCTGCCCAACGTGGTCGACATCGCCGCGATCCGCGACGCCGGCGTACGGATTGGCGCGGACCCGCTGGGCGGGGCCAGCGTGGACTACTGGGGTGAGATCGCCGAACGGCACGATCTGGACCTGACCGTCGTCAATCCACTGGTGGACGCGACGTGGCGGTTCATGACCCTCGACACCGACGGCAAGATCCGGATGGACTGCAGCTCGCCGGACGCGATGGCTGGGCTGATCGCAAATCGGGAGCACTATCAGATCGCCACCGGCAACGACGCCGATGCCGACCGGCATGGCATTGTCACCCCCGATGGCGGACTGCTGAATCCCAACCACTATCTGGCGGTGGCCATCGACTATCTGTATACGCACCGGCCGTCCTGGCCCGCGGGCATCGCGGTGGGCAAGACCGTGGTTAGCTCCTCGATCATCGACCGGGTGGTGGCCGGTATCGGCCGTCAGCTCGTCGAGGTGCCAGTCGGTTTCAAGTGGTTCGTTGACGGGTTGATCAACGGCACCATCGGCTTCGGCGGCGAAGAGTCAGCGGGGGCGTCGTTTCTGCGCCGCGACGGGTCGGTGTGGGCCAGCGATAAGGACGGCATCATCATGGCGTTGTTGGCCGCCGAGGTCCTGGCTGTCACCGGCGAAACGCCGTCGCAGCGGTATCGGGCGTTGGCTTCTGAGTATGGTGCGCCGACGTACGCCCGCATCAATGCGCCGGCTGATCGGGAGCAAAAGGCCCGGCTGGCCAAGCTGTCGGCCGACCAGGTGAGCGCCACCGAGCTGGCGGGGGAGCCGATTTTGGCGAAGCTGACCGCCGCGCCCGGCAACGGCGCACCGCTGGGCGGGCTGAAGGTGACCACGGCCAACGCGTGGTTTGCCGCCCGGCCGTCGGGCACCGAGGACGTCTACAAGATCTACGCCGAGTCTTTCAACGGGCCGGAGCACCTTGCTCAGGTGCAGAAGTCTGCTCAGGAAGTCGTCGACCAGGTCATCGGATAGGGTCTCGCTGGTTTCGCCACAACAGTCACATCAGTCCCTGCCGGGAAGGTATATACGACCTTCGAACATGACATCGCGGGCGATAGCACTTTTAAAGCTGGCCACCCGCGCCCCGAGGGCTAAGACCCAGCGTCGGTGTTCTTCACCAGCGACTTTGAAGGCTTCCTGACAGTGGTGTAGCTTCGATGGGCACAACTTCTCGGGGCTATGGCGCAGCTGGTAGCGCACCACACTGGCAGTGTGGGGGTCAGGGGTTCGAGTCCCCTTAGCTCCACTCAGGGAAAAGAAACGCGAGGCCTTCCTACCGGCCCGCCTTGCTGGCCAGTTCGATGGCGTACTGATTCACGAAGGTGCCCGCCGGCGGGTCACCTTTGCCACATGTTCCGTCGGATTCACCGGGTCGTTTGATCCACAAGTAGGCGTCGGCGTGCGCACCCGCGGTAGCCGCGGTAGGCGCAGCGCCCAGTGCTCGGCCGCTGGGGTTGCACCAGTTGAGCCCAGAGTCGGGCGCGGGCCCGGCGCCGTTGCGCGATGTGTCGATCACGTAGTGGGAACCATTCGTGAGCGCCGAAATTGCCTCGCCGTAACCGATTTCGTCCTCGGTGGTGAAGAAGTTCGCAGTGTTGAGGCTGAAACCGCGCGCCCGATCGACACCGGCCTGTTTGAGCCTGGCGGCCATGTCCTCGGCGCTATGCCAGCGCAAGTGACCAGCATCCACGTACACCGCCGCGTTCGGATCCCGAGTCAGCGTCTCGACGGCGTAGCGAACCAAGTCGAAGCGTTCTTGGCGCTGATCACCCGACAGGCAATCAGCCATGGCGAGCGCATCGGGTTCGACGATGATCGCCACCCGCGAGGCGCCCAGGCCGGCAGCGATGCCGTCGATCCACGCACGGTAGTCGCCGGCCGACGCCAACCCACCCGCGGCGAAACTGCCGCAGTCGCGGTGGGGGATTCCATAAAGCGTCAGAACGGGGATCGCGCCAGCAGCAGCCGCGTCGCCGGTGTACTTCCCGACCGTGCCTGCCGAAGAGCCCGGGACGATCCAATACGCCTGCGGCGTGTTGGCAATGGCGGTCAACTCGGGACTAGGTGGATTCGCTTGCTGCGCGGCGCGCATAGCCGCTGAGGTGGGATTGACGTAGAAGGGCATGTCCGCCAACGGGTTGACGTCACCGGCCAAGCGCACCGCCGGGGCACGACCGACCTGCACCGGGTCGCCAAGAAAACCTACGGCGGCTACGGCCGCAATTGTTAGGAAGGGGGAGATCCACCGCGCGACTGCACCAGCAGCTGAGAACATCACCCCAGGAAATTAGCGTTCCACAGCATTGAGCGCCAAACCGCGCTCAACGGCCAAACACGCTGCCCGGGCTAGCAGAGCAAACCGCAGGTAGCGGGCGGGACCGAAGTGCAACGGCGCTTCGACGGCCGCTCGGCATATTTGCTGTTGTTAGCTATGCCTTCACTCCAAAGTGGCGGCCACGGGTCGACGACGCGAAAAGTCGAGTCCTGATTGGCGAATCCGAAGACCTCAATGAGCGAATGCATTACCTTTTGATATTGCTGGCACTATCGCCAGCAAGCGCTTGGGGTCGGCGCTGTTGGGGGATCGATAGGACGAACACCATGCACAGATGCAGAACCACTGCAAAGTTTCTCGCGTCGGGCGCTGCCTGCGGCGTCCTGGCCTGCGCGCCGACCGCGAGCGCCGACCCGTCGACAGATCCCACCCCGACGTCGGAGGAGCAACCCCAGGCCAGTCCTGCGCCTAAGCTTCCCGACCTCAAACCTCCCACCGGCCGCCAGCCCGGCAGGGGTCCTGGGACGGCGGGCTACGTCTGCGTCGACGGCGTTCGGACCTACGTTCCGCCGGAAGGGCTAACGCTGCCTGGGCAGCATGACATCAAGCCCGACCTGGGACAGTGTTAGCGCGGGCATAGTCGCCCTTAAGGCGTGCCGACGGTTTACACCCCGACGGCGCGTTCCAGATCCTTGAGCGACGTTTCCAAGTGAGCCAGCATTCGCGGCAGATGCGGCACACTTCGGCGGCACGCCAGCAGGCCGAAATCGAGGTTGTCCGCGTTGTTGATGAAGGTGATGTTGAAGGCCTGCCCATTAGTGAGGTGGGACATCGGGTAGCTGCCCTCCAGGCGGGCACCGCCGCTATACATCTGCTCGACTGGTCCCGGCACATTCGAAATGACGAGGTTGAAGGGTGGCGGCGTCGTCGACACGAAACCCGGAACATCGCCCAGCCCGAGCGGAACGATGCTCATCGCCGACAACGCCACCACCTGCGCTCGCGGCAGGTCGGCGAGTACGTTCTTATTGCCCCGCATGGCCGCGGCAATGATCTCAATCCGTCGCGCGGGGTCCTCCTCGTCCGTGGCCAAATTGCACAGGATGGCGCCAACCTTGTTGCCGCTGCTGCCGTCGTCTGCCGCCGGACGCAGATTCACCGGAACTAACGCGATCAAAGGTGTGTCCGGCAGCGCGTTTTGCTCGAGTAGGTAGTAGCGCAACGCGCCGGCACACATCGCCAGCACCGCGTCGTTAAAGCTCACCCCGGCGGCCTTCTTCACCCGCAGCACCCGGTCCATCGACCACGACTGAGCGGCGAACCGGCGGGCGTCCCCGATCTTGACGTTGAACATAGAGCGCGGTGCCGCGAACGGCAGGGTCAACTGCTGCTCGAGCAGTGCTCCACGAGCCAGCTTCAACGTCGACGACGGAAGTCCCGCAACAGATCCCGCGACCTTGCTCAGCGAGCCCAATAGGGAAGACCGATCCGTGGTCGAGGGACGCTCGAGTTGAGGCACGCTCCACATCGCCCGCACCTCAGTCTCGAACGGGTCAACCGAGAGCGCGCGCTCCAATAGCCTCGCTGCCGCGGCGCCGTCGATCAGCGAGTGGTGCACCCTGATGTACAGGCCGAACCGGCCATCGTTCAGCCCCTCCACCACGTACGCCTCCCACAGCGGACGGCGACGATCAAGCATGCTGCTATGCAGCTTGGAGGTCAGCTCGAGCATTTCACGCATGCGTCCCGGCGACGGGAGCGCCACCCGTTGCACGTGGTAGTTGACGTCGATCTCGTCGTCGTAGGTCCACGCCAGAATGTCGAGCCCGCCCACCATCCTGGCCGGGCGCTTACGGAAGGTGGGCTGGATTGGGTCGTTGGCAACCAGGGCACCAGTGAAATTCCGGACGAACTCCGGACCAGCCCCCTCCGGTGGCTTGAACAACGACAAGGCGCCCACGTGCAGGGGGTGCTCACGTGATTCGGCGATCAGATACAGCGAGTCAGTGGGCACCATCAGTTCCATCCACCCATTAGACCCCGCCGGCGACCAACTACCAGCAAATTCGTCGCCATAGTTTTGGATGACCGAAATTTCGGCTGCTCAGGCACAGAAGCCCGAGGTTAAGTTTCACCGCACGCTTGCAATGTCCGAAGACGAGGTGGTCGCCGCCGGTCGCACCCAACATCCAGCGCTACATCGACGCAGATCTTTCGGCGCCCTCCACTCCGGACATGGGGGCGTAAGACGTCAGGTCGATAGCGGAACCCTTCGCGGCCCAGGGTAAAAATGTCGATAGGTTGCCGTTAACCGGGGATCTGATAAGCGCACCTGCCGGGTGAGTGCTCGGTGAGCGAGACGGCCTTGCCGTCCACCGTGATCACGCAGTCGTGGGTGCCACTGTGGTCGGTCCAGTTCAACGCCAGGTATGGGCTTCCGTTCACCGACACCGTTTGCGACCAAGGCAGCGGAACCCAGGTGTTGGTGTTCGCGGGATATACCGGAGTTCCGGGGTCGGGAATTATGGAGAAAGCGTCACCGGCGCCGGTGAGCTGATAGGTGACGGTGTGAGTGGTGTCGGCCGCAGCGCTGGGCAACATACTTTGCGGCGCGGCGAACGCCGCTATCGCAACTGCTGATAGCAAACCAGCCAGCGCGCGAGGCCGCGGGGCCCATGACGGTAGCCAAGCCGCGCGGGCGGCGACGATTGCAACAGGCTCGTTCATTGTTAGCTCCTTTCCGCGGCGTGAGCCGCTGACGAGCGGGTTTGTGACCGACTCGGCTGCGTGTGAGGTTACAGAGCAAACTAAAACATGGGAACAGTTCGGTAAAACTGCAAATTCGCCCGCGCACAGGGGCCGTTGCTGTCGGCCTATGTAGGTCTTGGATCCGGGCGGTGCCGGCGAACCCATTCCCGCTCTATGGCCGGTAGGCCTCGTCGGATCAGCGCTGGTGGCCGGACGGCTGCCCGTCGTGGTCGGCGACGGTCATTTGATCGCCGCTGCTGGCCCACGACCGGACGAAAATATCGATGGGTATCTGCTCATCTCGGCCGGTGACGCTGCCGCTGTCGTTGACATGCACGATGCCGGCGATCGTGTCAATGCCCGTCACCACCACGGCGTGATTCGCTTCGGGCATGCCGCCCGGGGTCTTGTCCGTGACGGGCCTACGCCAGATGAGTTGGGCGTTGACTCCCACGATCACTTTGCGGCCCTTCGCCAGAGCCTGCTCGAGAACATCCATACCTGTTGGGGCGCCCCCCTTTGGGCCGTCGTCCATGTAGGAGGTCACCGCGTGCACGCCATAGCGGGCGAGCAGTGCCGGTTCATCGGCAAAGGAGGTGCCTTGGCCCGGCCGGTGAATTTCCGTTTTGGCGTAGATCGGTCCTTTGTGGATGGTGCTTGGGGTCAATTGTGCGACGGCGACAATGGCTTCTTCGCTTGGCTGGTCGCCGGTAAGTTCACCGATCACGTCGGCGACCGCCATCGGCACGCAGTCGTCGTCGTATACCTGGTGACGCCAGAACCGGGCAGCCGCCGTGGGATCGCCGTAGAGCGTGCCCCTGGCTTCCGGAGGGCTGGGCGCGTAGGGACCCGCCTGCGCTGTGCCCGTCGCCGGACCCAGTGCCAGCCCCAGCACCGCCGCACCGGTCAGCACCGCGACGCCCGCGGTCCTGATGCCGGTGCCGACGATCATGCGGTGTCCTTTTGAAGCCTGCGGGTGCGGAGTGGCTGCGGGAAGGGGTTTGCGACCCGATCTCGGTGAAATTTGGGACGAGTGTACGAAATCTCCGTGCCGTATTTGGGGATTTCGGGAGCTTTATTGTTGTGTTGTGATTAAAAGTCTCAATCCATACCTCGCCCGCTATGCGCCGGCTGTGCTGAGCCTGTTCCGGTTGGTCTACGGCCTGATGTTCGCCGGTTACGGCTCGAACATCTTGTTCGGTTGGCCCGTCCCACCTCCCTACGCCGTCGAAGTCGGAGCCTGGCCCGGCTGGTACGCCGGCCTGATCGAATTGGTTGCCGGGCTTTTGATCGCGACCGGCCTGTTCACCCGGGCGGCGGCGTTCATCGCCTCGGGAGAAATGGCAGTCGCCTACTTCTGGATTCATCAGCCACGCGCACTATGGCCGATCGGTGACCCACCGGGCGGGAACGGCGGGGCACTGGCGATACTTTTCTGCTTCGCCTTCTTCCTGCTGGTCTTCGCCGGCGCGGGGACCTACTCGATCGATGCGGTACGTACCCGGAAATCGTTGCGAGCCTAGGGGACCCCACCGTCTGTAATAAGTCAGCGAAGCTCTTCCGTTGACAGGCTGTCCGTTGTTACCTTTTCGTGATGCGCCGGTTCGGGTGTGTCTTCGCAGTCCTGCTTGTCTTCGCCGCAGCGCTGGTCGGTATGGGAGGCGCGCGTGCCGATACAGGCGACGAACCGCGGTACGCCGAGTTCTACACGCCACCGGATCCGCTGCCATCCGGTAAGCCGGGCGACCTGATCCGCACCGAGCCGTCGCGGCTGGTCCTGGAGCCGTCCGGCCAGCTGGGCGCGATCGTCGCTACCGGCACCCGAATCATGTACCGCAGCACCGACACCCGTGGTAATCCGATCGCCGTCACCGGCACCTACTTCGAGCCCGACAACCCGTGGCCGGGTAACGGGCCGCGGCCATTGATCAGCTACGCACCCGGTACGCAAGGCCAGGGCAACCAGTGCGCTCCATCACGAATGTTCAACCAGGGCATCCACTATTCGGGTGGCTGGGACATCATGTTCAATTACGAAGAGCTTTTCGTCGCCACGATGGTCGCCCGTGGTTTCGCCATCGTGATGACCGATTACGAGGGTCTGGGCACCCCGCCGATGCACACCTATGTGGGCCGCGTGGCCGAAGGGCAGGCCGTGCTCGATGCCGCCCGCGCCGCCATGCAGCTACCGGGGACATCGTTGGATCCGCATGGGCCCGTGGCGTTCTGGGGATACTCGCAGGGCGGCGGTGCGACGGCGTCGGCGGCCGAGCTGGCTTCGTCCTATGCTCCGGAACTGCACATCGTCGGCACCTACGCGGGGGCGCCGCCGGCCAACTTGAAGGAACTGTTTCCCTACGCCGACGGCAGTGTCCTCGTCGGCGCGGTCGGGTATGCGCTCAACAGCGTCATGGCCGCCTATCCGGAGTTCGCCGACGCCATTCGCTCCAAGATGACCCCCCGCGGCCTGGCGATGCTCGAATCGGTGTCGCGCCAGTGCGTGGGCCAGACCCTGCTGGACTTCATGTTTCGTCACCTGCAGCCCTACTTCACCGAAGACATCTACAAATTGGTCAACGAGGAACCGTTCAACACCCTGTTCGAGGCGCAGCGGATCGGACGCTACAAACCCAACGCGCCCGTCATGATCGACAGCAACCGCTACGACCCGCTAGTGCCGTGGACGGCCGCCAACCAACTCGGTCGCGACTGGTGCGGCCAGGGCGCCGACGTCGAATTCCGTACCAACGAGGAACCACCTTTCCTCAACAAGCTGATCATCAACCACGCACTGCCGATGTTGGTGGACGGCGAGCCCGCTATGCAATGGATCGCGGCCCGCTTCAACGGCGAACCCACCGCACCGAACTGCGGCCAGTTCTGAAGCCATAATCCCTTGGCGGCCAAGGGATAGAGGAGCCGAGCCCATTGTTCCAACCAGCTGGCGCGGAGGCGGAGGAGGTCGAACGATGAGTGATCATCGGTGTGACGGGAAGGTGGCGCTCGTCACCGGAAGCAGCCGTGGACTGGGCAAGGCGATCGCGGCGCGGCTTGCGGCGCAGGGAGCCACGGTGGCGCTGACCGCCCGCACCCTGGACCCCGATCCCAAATACCACGGCTCGCTGAACCAGACTCTCGACGAGATCACGGCCGCTGGGGGTCGGGCCGTCGCGATCCAGGCGGATCTTTCGAAGGCCGAAGAGCGGGAACGACTTTTCGCCGAGGTGGTGGGCGCCGTCGGCCCCCCCGACATCCTGGTCAACAACGCCGCAGTGACCTTCCTGCGTCCCCTCGACGAGTTTCCGGATCGGCGGGTCCGGCTGATGATGGAGATGCATCTGTTCGGGCCGCTGCATTTGACCCAGTTGGCGATTCCCGCAATGCGCGACCGCGGGCGGGGCTGGATTCTGAATGTGACCTCCGTCGGTGGGGACCTGCCGCCGGGGCCGCCGTTCTCCGATTTCGACCGCGCCGCCGGATTCGGCATTTACGGAACGGCCAAAGCCGCACTCAATCGGCTGACGAAAAGCTTTGCCGCCGAACTCTACGACGACGGCATCGCCGTCAACGCCGCCGCGCCGTCGAATCCGGTGGCCACACCCGGGGCAGGCACCCTCGACCTGGCCAAGACCGATACCGAGGACATCGCCCTAATCGCCGAGACCGCGTTGCTGTTGTGCACGGGTGATCCCAAGACCATGACGGGGCGCATCGCGCACACCCAGCCCTTCCTCGCCGAAGTGGGCTGGCCGAAACCGAATGGTTGAGATCGACCTGGACGAGCTGCGGCTGCGGCTCGCCGGCGTCGGCATCACCGACGTCACCGCACTCGCAGGCGGCGCTTCCAGCCTTGCTTTTCGCGGCGAGTGGGACGGCCGGAAAGTGGTGATCAAAATTGCCCCGCCCGGCGTCGAGCCGGTAGCCCACCGCGATGTGCTGCGCCAGGCCCGCATCATCAAACTGCTTTCTGCACAGGGGTTTCCGGTTCCCGAGGTGCTGTGGGAGGACACGGGGCAGCCTCCGGATATCCCGCCGCTGTTCGTGATGTCTCATGTCGAGGGCGAATGCGTGGAGCCATTCTTCGACGGTTGGGCGCCCGATAACGGCCGGGGACTTGAGCTTTCCGAGCGTTACCGCAACGCGTGTCGGGTGATGGCGGCCTTGCACCGGTTGCCGCCGGCCAGACTCGGTCTGAGCGGTGAACCGGTAGTGGATCCCGTCGCGGAAGTCGATCGGTGGTCTGGCACGCTGCAGACTGTCGATGCCGCGCTGGTGCCCGGCTGGCAGGATGTGCGTGATGCGCTGCTGCACTGCGCACCAACAGCTATCGGGCCCAGCGTCGTGCACGGTGACTTCCGGTTGGGCAACCTGCTGTCCGCCGGCGCTCAGATCAGCGCGGTGATCGATTGGGAGATCTGGACGGTTGGTGACCCGCGCATCGATGCCGGCTGGTTCTTGATCAACTGCGACCCGGAAACGTATCAACGCGTACCGGCCTCTGCCGGCATGGCGCCGTCGACCGCCGAACTCGTGCGGATCTATCGGGAGGGCCTCGGTGTCGAGGTCGGCGAGCTGGACTGGTTCGTCGCGCTGGCCTGCTTCAAGTCAGCGGCCACGTGGGCCCTGATCGTCAAGCACAACCGGCGCCGACGTTTCCCGCGAGCCGAATTGGAGGCGATGGCGCCTACGCTGCCGAGGTTGTTGGCGCGTGCCCGATCGGTAGTGGACTAACCCGCCTGGCTACCGGCAGCGGACAAAGAGGTTCTGGCAGTACATTCCGACGCCGTCCCAGTCCGTCCCCGGACCGCCTTCATCTTGGGTGTCCACCAGTAGTGCCGGAGTTTCCGTGACCAATTGCTCGATTGGATCGGGACCGGGCATCGGATCGATGTCCGGATCGGCTTGCGCTATGCCGTTGCCACCTAAGAGGGTCATCAGACAGATGGCACCGGCAACCAGTCCTCGGGCGCACGCACGAGCCTTCATCGTCGCCTTCTTTGTCGTCGGCTGTGCTTAATGCCACAATTCTACCGCTCCGGAAAACGGAGTAGCCACAAGATTGCTGGTCACGTCGAGGAGCGCCAGCGTTGCGCAGGCACATCGCATATCTATTACGAACGCACAACAACTTCAGTTTGCTGGCCAGCAAATTTCGTGGCGCTGATCCGACCATGCATACGGTGTCGCCGTGGGGCCGATTCGCGTGGTGGTTCGTCGTGCCGTAGTTGTCACTGTTTGCCTCGTCATGTCGGTGGCCACGGCCCCTTGCACCGGTGCTGACCCCAACTCTGTGCCCGCAGCCCCCGATGCGGCGATACCGGCCGACGCGCGGGTGCCCTCCAGCCCGCCCGCAACCGTCAACACGCCCGACGGGTGGACCTTGGCGCTCGGAGCAAAGGACGAAATGCAGGTTCCCGTTGCGCCGCTGACCACGGCGGTATCTTCGCGCGAGTACCTGTCCAGCGGAATATTCGTGGCTTCGCTGAGGGGACCGGAATTGCCACGAGGCGCACTTGAGGTGGGTTTCCAGATCGGCTGTGGAATCGACATGAGCACCTCCAACGGCGTCACCATGGGTGGGAACGCCGGCGTCGCCCCGGGGATTACCCCCACATTCGACGTCACTGGTACGTTGCCGCCTTTGCTGCCGTTCGTCACCACGCCGGTCAACGGGGTGATGACCGTGGGTATGAAGCCCGGCCTCGTGATCGCGGTGCCGGTGGTCAAGAAACAGTTCAAGGGCCCAGATCCCTGGGTCATGATCTCCAACTTCCACATCAAGATCGACGGATGTGTGGGCCAGTCGTTCATCCGCTCCTACGCGACGCTGACCCGAGTGACCGATCAATCCGACGTCGTGCTGTCCTATGTGGGCGTCACCAAGGCGGTCTGAGTCTCGACCTACCGTCGGGCAATGCCGGCCAGCTTGTCGGCGAACTTCGCTTCGGCGGCCGCACGCAGTCGTAAGAGGTGTTCGGAGGGAAAGAGATCCGGCGAAGGGGCACGGTCTTTGAGTAACTGGCGGGCCAACGTCACCTTGTGCACTTCGGTCGGGCCGTCGGCCAGGCCGAGCACGAATGATTCCACCAGATATTGCACAAACGGCATTTCGTGCGTGGTGCCCAACGATCCGTGCAGCTGCAGTGCCCGTGACGACACGTCGTGCAGCACCTTCTGCATCATCGCCTTCACCGCCGAGATGTCAGCCCGCACCGCCTTGTAGTCGTTGAATTGGTCTATCTTCCAGGCAGTTTGAAGGGTCAGCAGCCGGAAGGCCTCGATCTCCATCCAGGAGTCGGCGACCATCTCCTGCACCATTTGCTTTTTGGCCAGGACCTCGCCCTGGGTGTAGCGCGACACCGCCCGCTCACAGAGCATGTCGAAGATGCGGCGAACCAGTCCTACCGTGCGCATGGCGTGGTGGATACGCCCACCGCCCAGGCGGGTTTGGGCGACGACGAACGCTCCACCGCGCGGGCCGAGCATATGATCGGCGGGCACCCGGACGTTCTCGTAGCGGACGTAGCCCTCACGGCCACCACCACCCAGTGGTTGATACCCCAGCCCGACATTGCGTAACACGTTGATGCCCGGCGTGTCGCCAGGAACGACAAACATCGAGTACCGCTGATAGGGCGGTGCATCCGGGTCGGTCATGGCCATCACGATGATGAACGACGCCATCGAGGCGAACGACGAAAACCACTTCTCCCCGTTGATGACCCAGTGATCGCCATCTTGAACAGCACTGGTGCGAAACACTTTCGGGTCGGCGCCGCCTTGCGGTTCGGTCATCGAGAAGCAGGATACGATGCGGTTGTCCAGCAGCGGCTCGAGGTAGCGCTCCTTGAGTTCAGGTGTGCCGTAGTGGGCAAGGATCTCGCTGTTGCCGGAATCGGGTGCCTGCGAGCCGAAGACGATGGGCGCGCACTCCGAGCGACCGAGAATCTCGTTGAGCAGCGCCAGCTTCACCTGCCCGTAGCCCGGACCGCCCAGATGCGGCCCAAGGTGGGTGGCCCACAAGCCGCGCTGTTTGACGATCTCCTGCAGCGGCGGGATCAGGGCCTGGCGTACCGGGTCGTTCAGGTCGTGGGACTCCTTGACAATCAGGTCGATCGGCTCGCATTCGGTGCGCACGAAGTCTTCGACCCATTCGAGCTGTTGCGCCCACTGTGGATCAGTGGAGAAATCCCACGGCATCTGTCGTCCTCTCGGGGTTGCTTTTACTGCGACCACTTTTCGCGGCGTGCGGCTGACTCGTCGGTGGCATGGGAGATCACTTGGTTGCGATTCTCCAGTTCCAGCGCCGACGACAGGCTCGCAGCGTCGGTGTTGACTTGCAGGGCACGTTTGGTCAGCTGCACGCCCAGCGGCGCGAGACCCGCGATCAGCGACGCCAACTCCACCGCGCGGTCGGTCAACCGGTCGCTTTCGACGATCTCGCTGACCAGCCCGCGGCGATCGGCTTCTTCGGCCGATATCATACGGCCGGTGAGCATCCAATCGGCGGCCACGCTGGTGCCGACGATACGAGGCAGGTGGTAGCTCATGCCCATCTCGGCGCCCGAGAGCCCAAGCTGGATGGCCGCATTACCGAAAGATGCTGTCGCCGAGCACATCCGGATGTCGGATGCAAGGCACAGTGCGAATCCCGCACCGACGCAGGGACCGTTGACCGCGGCGACGACGGGCTGCGGCAGTTGACGGACCGCCTCGGTAAGAGCCGCCATCTTCTCCTGAAACAGCATCCGGTCCAGGGCGGGCGCGGTAGCCTCCGGCGCGCTGGGTCCGAAGTCGCGCAAATCGATTCCGGCGCAGAATCCGCGGCCGGCACCGGTGAGGACGACGGCACGCACGGAGCGATCGGCGGCCAGATTACCCAGGGCTTGCAGCAATTCGTTCTGCATAGCCTCGTTGATAGCGTTGAGCCGCTCGGGTCGGTTGAGCACAACAATGGCGATGCCGTCGTGCGTCCGGTCGAGTTCCAGCGTTTCCGACGAGCTCATCGGTCAATCTTCTCCTAGCGTCGTCAGGCGTCGAAATTGGTTCCGGCAGAAAGGTATTCCCACGTCGCGATGCTAGCCGTGCGACGGTCCGAGATGTAGCGGTAGGCGGCCAGCGCGTCGGGTCCGAGCAGTAGGAACGGCGGCGGATCGGTTGCCTCGACGGCGGCGATGATCGCGGCAGCGGCCTTGGCGGGGTCGCCGGCCTGGTTGCCGTGCATGGTGTCGTTCTCCTTGCGGCGTTTACCGGCGGTTTCCGCGTAGTCGTCGATCCGCATCGGCGACTGGACGAGGGAGCGTCCAGCGAAATCGGTCCGGAATGCGCCTGGCTCAACGATTGTCACCGAAATGCCCAGCGGTTCGAGCTCGCCGTGCAGGGCTCCGCTGAGGCCTTCGATGGCGGCTTTGGCCGCCGCGTAGTAACCGGATCCCACCGGCGTCAACTGCGCGCCGATCGAGGAGATGTTCACGATGGCGCCCTTGCGGCGGGCCCGCATGTCCGGCAGTACGGCCTTGATCATCGTGACGGTGCCGAAGAAGTGCGTCTCGAACAACTCGCGGACCTGCGCGTCGTCGCCTTCCTCGACGGCCGCGCGGTAGCCGTATCCGGCATTGTTGACCAGGACGTCCACGCTGCCGAACCGCTCCTGGGCCTGCTGTACTGCCGCGGCGACCTGTTCCGGTTCGGTGACGTCCAACGCGACGGCGAGCACCCGCTCGGGTGCGGTGTCGGCCAGGTCGGAGACTCTGGTGACGTCACGTGCGGTGACGACGGCGTTGTGGCCCGCGTCGATAACGGCTTCGGCGAGCGCGCGGCCGAGTCCGGTCGAGCAGCCGGTGATAAGCCAGGTGGACATAGAAGTGCATCCTTCCAGTCGAGGTGCAGCAGGGAGCCGCGGTCGTTGTGTTCGCAGCACAACCAGATTAGATTCTGCCGACATGGAGCCGCGCTGGCCACCCCTTCAAGAGCCGATCGCCCATAAGGCATGGATCGAGGTCCTGAAGCCGGTCGCCGCTCAGTTGCAAACGTGCGCACCGCAATTGGCTGCCCGCATAGTTGAGCATCTACAGGCCGACCTGCCGAAGATAGTTCCTGACGCCACGGCTGTGGCCGAACAGCTTGCCAGCGTCGAAGCCATTCTCCGCCAAATCGCTCAGTGCATCGAAATCGGCGACGATCCGCGCCTATTCGACATTGCGCCGCCAACCGCCGTCATTGCTCGCTCTGGCGTGCAACGAAACATTCCGCTCAACGAGCTTCTCCGTTCCGTGCGTCTGGGGCAGCAGCAAACCTGGCAGTGGTTGTTCGAGCGGGTAACAGCCTCGCGGGCGGGCGAACACGACAGGGCACTCGACCTCGCGACCAACCTGCTGTTTGCCTATTGCGATGCACTTCTGGTCCAGGCCGAACATCTCTACGAAATCGAACGAGAGGCGTGGCTGCGGGGTGCTGCTGCCGCACGCGCAGCGGCCGTTGACGACATCCTCGCCGAACGTGAGGAGGACCCGCAGCGGGCGTCGAAACGGATGCGCTACGACATAAATCGCCATCATGTCGGCATCAGCGCTTGGCTGGACGCGACGGGTGAGGCGGCCGAGGCACAAACGGCCCTCACTGAGGCGCTGAGGCAGCTCGCCGGTGCCGTGTCAGCGCAAAGCTCCATGGTCCACCCAGCCGGTTCTATGGCTATCGCGGCCTGGCTCAGCCGGCCGCAGCCGTTTAACGCCGCCGAGTTCGAGGTAACGCACATTTGCGGCAACACCCAGTTGCCGGACGGGGTTCGGGTGGCGATGGGCGAGCCGGGGTGGGGGATTGGCGGTTTCCGCCGTACTCACATCGAGGCGTCGCACGCTCGTCGAGTCGCGTTGTTGCTCGGGGATCGCGCATCCATTGTGACGCGCTATCACCAGGTAGCAGTCTCGGCGCTCGCCAGCACAGACGGCGAGCACGCCGTGGCATTCGTCAAGCGCATCCTGGGTCCCTTGGCCGCCAATGACGAAGGGACATACCGCATTGCCACCACCCTCGCGGTCTATCTCGAGGAAAACCGGAGTCCCGCCAAAGCCGCCCTGCGGCTTACGGTGCACCCCAACACCGTCAGCTATCGGGTCCACCAAGCCGAAGAACTTCTCGGCCGCCCGATCGACACCAACACCCTAGACCTGTCGGTCGCGCTTGCGCTGTTGCCCGCGATGCGTGGGCTGACCGACCGAAGGGGGAGGGAACTGTGATGCCGCCACAAACGCTCGGCCTAATCCTGTTGCCGCGCCCCGAGCGGATGTGCGACCGAGTCTCCTAGCGTCTGGGTTCAGCCCTTACGTGGACCACACCGAGACGAGGAGCAGTCGTGAAAACTTTGCAAGAACTCGACGTCAACTACATCAACGGTGCAGATAACCCATGGGTACAGTTCACGCCACTCAGTGACAAAGTGTTCTTGAAGTACTGGAAGGTCGATCCGGTCCGCGCTGAGATCATCGTCTCGATGAAGATACCCGCCGGCATCGACCTGGGAACCCACTACCACACCGGCATCGTGGTGGCGCACACTGTCAGCGGAGCCTGGCGCTATAAGGAGAGTGACTGGGTCTCGCGCGCCGGCGACACCCTCTACGAGGTTGCCGGGTCGTCACACACTCCCGAAAGCTTCGAGGACACAGAGATTTTCTTTTACATGACCGGTGAATTGCTGTTCCTGGATCAGGACAACAAGATCCTCTGGCAGGAAAACCACAAGACGTCCATCGATCGCTATTCCCGCTACTGCGTCGACAACGGCATCCCCGCCCGCGACCTCACCAGTTGGGACGTCTGACCCTCAGTCGGCCAAGGCGCGACCCACGATCTGCGGATCTGGCTCGCCTATCACGTCGTGGTCCTTCTCGGCATAGTCCGATTTAGCGAGCACGTAACGCATCGCGTTGATGCGAGCGCGCTTCTTGTCGTTGCTTTTGACCACAATCCAGGGCGCGAGGTCGGTATTGGTCGCTTCGAACATGGCTTCCTTCGCCGCGGTGTAGTCGTCCCACCGGTTCACGGACTCGATATCCATTTCCGAGAACTTCCATTGCCGAACCGGGTCGACCAATCGGACGGCGAACCGAGTGCGTTGTTCGGAGGGGGAAATCGAGAACCAAAACTTGGTGAGGTTGATGCCGTTGTCGACCAGCATCCGTTCGAATTGCGGTGCCTGCTGCATGAATTCGCGGTATTGATCGTCGGTGCAGAATCCCATCACCTTCTCGACACCCGCGCGGTTGTACCAAGACCGGTCGAACAATACGATTTCGCCGCCGGCAGGTAGATGAGTTATGTAGCGCTGGAAATACCACTGGGTTTGTTCGCGCTCGCTGGGCTTCTCCAGCGCCACCACCCGGGCATGGCGTGGGTTGAGATGCTCCATGAACCGCTGAATGGTGCCGCCCTTGCCCGCTGCGTCACGACCCTCGAACACAATCACGTGCCGGGTGCCGGTGCGTTTAGTGTCCTTCTGCAGCTTCAGCAACTCGATTTGCAGCCGCCGCTTCACGTGTTCGTATTCGTCGCGCTGCATCTTGTGGTCGTAGGGATATCCCTCCTGCCACGTGTCGATATTGTTGCCGTCCTGGTCGCACAAGACCGGGTCGTCTTCGTCCTCGTCGATGACGGTGTAGCCGTGTTCCGGGGTCGAAAGGGCTTCCAGATCTATCTCTCTCATGATCCGACGCTATCCCAATCGCGGTCAGATGCCAGCCGACCTCAGCTTTCAAATGCGGCGCCGTCGAACCTTTCGCGGGTGACGAACTGGCCGACCGGCTGGCGGCGCAACTTGGTCAGCTGCCGGGCAGGCCTGCCGAGCGGTACGAGGGCGGCGACCGCATGCGCGTCAGGGATACCCAGCAGTTGACGGACTTGCGGCTCCTCGGCGATGGCCATCGTCGTGATGGTGCCGCCGTAGCCCTCGTTGCGAGCGGCCAACAGGATGTTCCACACCAGGGGGTACACCGACGCGCCGCCGGCCAGCCCGACTCGGTCCAGCTGCTGATCGATAGCCGCGACAACGCCCAGGTCGACGGAGACGACGAGCACCACCGGCGCTTGCAAGAACGGCGCAACGAACGCTTCAGGGATTTCCGTCGTATCGATGACGTCCTGCGAAACGGAGCTGGAATGTATTGAATTCCAGGGGTTTTCACCCGCGGTCAGCTGGGCGAAGTAGCGACGAGCAGCGCCGGTGCCCAACTCGGCAAGCCGGCGACGGGCATCGGCGTCACGCACCACGGTGATGTGGGCGCCTTGCCGGTTGCCGCCGCTGGGGGCGAACCGGGCGTTGTCGAAAATCCGCCACAATACGTCGTCGGGCAGATCCTCGTGAGTGAATTCGCGCGCCGCAAAGGTTGTGCGCATGACGTCGTAGAGCTCCATCGCCGAAGTCATCCAGCCGCGGCGCGCCGCTCCAGGCGGAACGTGCGCTCGAAGCCGGCCGGCTGCGTCGTGAGGGTCACTTCGACCGCACCGCTGGGGGCAACGACATAACGCTCTTCGACGTCCGGGCCGTCGTTCCACCGCCCGACGGGCTGGTGTCCGAGATCGTCTCGGTCGTGCAGTGCTGGGTCGAACGGGAAGAGGACAGGATCGTAGGGCGTGACGTCGCCATCGGGACGGCCGTTGACCAGGCGGCTGCACTCCACGAATCGGAAGTGTCCGATATTGTGCGCGGCACGGTACCTCCGCCGGACGACCAGTGGGCTACGCCCGTCTGCGGGAAGGGACGCGTCCTTCGGCACGATGGGGTCGAAGACCACGTCGGCGCCGGCTTGCGCTTCGCGGAACACGCCGAGATGGCGCGAAAAGCGTTCGGACAACTCGAAACCGGCTTCGTTGTCGAGGAAGACCGCCAGACCGATGGCCGTCGCGGCGAACGGGTACGGCGAGCGCTTCACCCGCTTGTCGCCGAATGTCGAGCGGAGCATTCGAGAAACAAGCGGGAAGCCGCCCGCACCGCCCACCACGTAGATGCCGGCCACTTCTGACAACGCCACGGACCCTGCCGCGTCGTGGCCGCCTCTGGCCGGGGCGTGCAGGACGCGATCCAGAAGCTCGATCGTCTGGTCGACGAGCGGTGCACAGACCGAGTACACGTCGTCGATACCGCAGGAGAACGGCGGCCGGTCTGCTGCGGTCAGGTCGACCAGGAAGCGGCGCGTCTGCGGCCCGACCGCCTCCTTGCGAACCGCACACTCCTCGCTGAGCAGGTCTCGCGTCGCAGCATCGGTGTCAAGCTTCGACCTGGCGAGCACGAGCCGCACGATCGCGTCGTCGAAATCGTCACCGCCGAGGCGCTGGATGCCCTCGCTGACGACGACCTCGTTGACCTGACCGGTCATCTTCAGCAGTGATGCGTCGAAGGTTCCGCCGCCGAGGTCATAGATAAGGACGTACTCGCGTTTGGCGGTGATGGTGGAGCGGTACCGATGCGCGTATTCGAGGCCCGCCGCGGAGGGCTCGTTCAGCATCGCGATGACCTGGAACCCCGCCGCCACGAAAGCATCCAGCGTCAGCAGACGCTGGGCGCTGGACGCATTGGCCGGCACGCCGATAGCGGCCTCGATGGTTTCGCCCGGCTCTAGGCAGGTGTTCGAGCGATCGTGCAGGTCGGTTTTGAGCGCTGCCAGGAAGCCGGTGAGCAGGTCGGCCAGTCGGTAGTTGCGGCCGGCCAGGTTCACCTCGGTTTGCGGCCCGGCGTCGTTGAGAAGACGTTTGAACGATCGCAGCACCGACCACCCCGGCTCGTGCCGGACGGCGGCGGCGTCGGCGCCGAAGCGCAACTGCCCGGCTGTGTTGGCGGCGATCAGCGAGGGCCAGGTATCGGCGCCGTCAAACGAGACGACCGGGTAATTGCCACGGTCGACGGACGCGACGACAGTGTGGGTGGTGCCGAAGTCGATACCGACTCTCATCCCGCCCGAGTTTAGTCGAGAACCCCCGACGACCGGTCAGTACAGAGCGCGCACGTCGTCAATCGTGTCGGCCTCGGCCGGGCTCTTGTCGTCGCGGTAGCGCACCACCCGCGCAAACCGCAGCGCCAGCCCGCCCGGGTACCGCGACGACGCTTGCACGCCATCCAACGCCACCTCGACCACCTGCTCGGGGCGCAGTTGGACGACATAGGAGTCGGTCCCCCCTACGGCGAGTTCACTGAACCGGGTGGTCTGCCAGTCCAGCATGGCGTCCGTCATGCCCTTGAAAGTCTTTCCCACCATGACGAATTCGCCGGCGCCGGGATCACGTGCGCCCAAGTGGATGTTGGAGAGTTTGCCGCGACGGCGCCCGGAGCCCCACTCCACGGCGAGCACCACCAGGTCCAGGGTGTGCACCGGCTTGACCTTCAGCCAGCCCGCGCCCCGCCGGCCCGCCTGGTACGGAGCGGCCGGCGTCTTGGCCATCACTCCCTCGTGTCCGGCGTCCAGCGTCGCTTTCAAGAATTCGGCGGCGGCGGACGCGTCGGACGTGGCCAGCCGGTCGACCAGGTGACGCGACGGCACCAGAGCATCCAGGGCGGCCAGCCGGTCGGTGGTCGGCGCGTCGAGTAGGTCGACGCCGTCGATGTGCAAGACGTCGAAGAAGAACACCGAAAGCGGTTGGGCCGCAAGGGCCCCGGCCACATCGACCGATCGGCCGAACCGCGATGCGGTGACCTGGAAGCGGTGCGGCCGGTTGTCTGGCCGCAGCGCGATCGCCTCACCGTCGGCGACGAGGCTGTGCACCGGCAGCGCCAGCGTCGCCTCCACAACTTCCGGTAGCCGGGCGGTGACGTCGTCGAGGCTTCGGGTGTAGACGGTGACATCGTCACCCGACCGGTGAATCTGTACCCGGGCGCCGTCCAGCTTTGCTTCGAAAATGGTTGTGCCGCCATGACGTTCGAGTGCGTCTTCGACGCTGGTGGCGGTCTGCGCCAGCATCGGTCCGATCGGCCGGCCCACCTGCAGGGCATAGGCGTCCAGCGCGGAGACTCCGCCGGTCGGACCGGCCTTCAGGCTGGCTACAGCCACGGCCGGCAGATTCCCGCCCAGCATTGCCGCCCGTTGTACCGCCGCAGCGGGGATCTCGGCGGCCTTGGCCACCGCGTCGGCCATGATCCCGGCCAGCGCACCCTGGCGCAGCTCGCCGCCGAGCAGCCGGAGCAGAAAAGTCTGTTCGGTTTCGGTCGCGGCGGCGAACAATCCGGTGACAAGTTCGGCGCGCCGCGCCTGGGAGCCCTTGCCCGCTACCGCGCCGATCTCGGAGAAGGTGGCGTCGACGCCGGTCACGGTCAACGTCGGCTGCAGGGCCGCGGGCGGCCGCGAACGTAACGCCGCCCAGCCGACGCCGATGGTCCGTTGCGGCAGCTCCCCGGACAGCCACGAAACGACGATCGCGACCAGCGCGGCGTCCGGCGCGGCGCGCCGCAACAGGTCGGCGATGCGCGCGATTTTGGACAGCCGCGACGAGGTACCGCCGACTTCGACGGATGTGGCCGCGACGTCGAGAAGGAGCACGTTTGGAAGCTTGGCATGGCTCGGTGACAATCCTTCAGGGCGGACACGCTAGCGTGCCTACGTAACGTTACAAATCGCCAGGAATCTGACAAGCCACAAAGGGAGGTCCGGATGGAGATCAGCGGGAAGAAGGTCGTCGTGATCGGCGGCGCTTCGGGGATGGGGCGCGCCAGCGCCGAACTCCTGCACGAGCGCGGCGCCCAGGTCGCGGTGTTCGACCGGGAGAATTCGGACGGCAAGACCGTCGCCGAAGGCATCGACGG
The DNA here is from genome assembly GCF_059812725.1 of Mycobacterium sp. NGS41. Lineage (NCBI taxonomy): Bacteria > Bacillati > Actinomycetota > Actinomycetes > Mycobacteriales > Mycobacteriaceae > Mycobacterium > Mycobacterium sp. NGS41. Next base: position 4,678 of record NZ_JCALDF010000029.1, on the reverse strand, counting down.
GAAGTTCTACCCCGTCGACGTCACCGACTTCACCGGCACCGAGGAGACGCTGGGGAACGCGGTCGACGACCTGGGAGGCCTGCACGTGGTGGTGACGACCGCCGGCGGCGGCATCGCCAAGCGGACGATGACCAAATCCGGTCCCCATGACCTCGAATCCTTCCGTTCCGTAGTGGATCTCAACCTCATCGCCACCTTCAACATCAGCCGACTGGCGGCCGCGCACATGAGCAAGAACGAGCCCGAGGATGAAGAGCGCGGCGTCATCATCAACACCGCGTCGATCGCGGCTTTCGAGGGCCAGATCGGGCAGGTCGCCTACACCGCCGCCAAGGCCGGAATCGCCGGCATGTGTCTGACGATGGCGCGCGACCTGGGCTCGCTGGGAATCCGCGTGCTCGCCATCGCGCCGAGCCTGTTCCTGACGGGGTTGACGCAGATGGTTCCCGAGGAGATGGCGGCCACGCTGACCCGCGACGCTGCCTTCCCCAAGCGGATGGGCCGGCCCATCGAGTACGCCAAGCTGGTGGCGGCCATCGTGGACAACCCGATGCTCAACGGCCAGTGCCTGCGGCTGGACGCGGGACAAAGGTTCGCACCCAAGTAGAACCGGCGGTCGCCGGGCCCGGGCTTGGAGGGATTAAGTACACTCTTTCCAACGCCCGGCGACGATGCGGGCCGTGCAGCGGCCCGAGGAGGAGCAGGGCACTCAACCGAGCCCGGCGACGATGCGGGCTGCGTATTGCCTCGAGGAGGCCCCGATGGGTATCGCACTGACCGACGACCATCGCGAGCTCGCGGAGGTAGCTCGCGGCTTCTTGACCTCGCAAAAGGCACGCTGGGCAGCGCGATCGCTGCTCGATGCGGCCGAAGAATCCCGGCCCGGCTTCTGGCATGACCTGGTCGAGCTCGGCTGGCTGGGTCTGCACGTCGACGACGAGTACGGCGGCTCGGGCTACGGGCTGCCCGAACTTGTGGTGGCGATCGAGGAGCTCGGTCGGGCGGTGGCGCCGGGACCGTTCGTGCCGACGGTGATCGCGTCGGCGGTGATCGCCAAAGACGGCACTGCCGAGCAGAAGTCGCGACTACTGCCCGGCCTGGTCGACGGAACGGTGACGGCGGGCATCGGTCTGGACGGCGACGTGCAGGTTGCCGACGGCCCGGAAAACGGCATCGCCAACGGCGAGGCCGGGATCGTGCTGGGTGCCGGGCTGGCCGAGCTGTTGCTGGTTGCTGCCGGTGACGACGTGCTGGTGCTGGAACGCGACCGCGACGGCGTGTCGGTCGAGGTGCCGGACAATTTCGATCCGACCCGGCGCTCCGGACGGGTGCGGCTGGACCACGTCAGCGTGACCGCAGACGACATCCTGCCGGGGGCGCGGGAATCGGCCCTGGCCCGCGCGCGGACGTTGCTGGCCGCCGAGGCGGTGGGCGGAGCGGCCGACTGCGTCGGCTCCGCCGTGGACTACGCCAAGGTGCGCCAGCAATTCGGGCGCACCATCGCCACTTTCCAGGCGATAAAGCATCATTGCGCGAACATGCTGGTTGCCGCCGAATCCGCGATCGCGGCGGTATGGGACGCCGCCCGGGCGGCGGGGGAGGACGAACAGCAGTTCCGGTTAGCCGCCGCGGTGGCCGCGGCGCTGGCATTCCCCGCCTACGCGCGCAACGCTGAACTCAACATCCAAGTGCACGGCGGTATCGGCTTCACCTGGGAGCACGACGCGCATCTGCATCTGCGGCGGGCGCTGGTGATCGCGGGATTGTTCGGCGGTGACGGCCCGGCCGGGGACGTCTTCGATCGCACCGCGGCCGGTGTCACCCGGGAAAACAGCCTGGACCTGCCGCCGGAGGCCGAAGAACTGCGCACCCGCATCCACGCCGATGCCGCCGAGATCGCCGCTCTGGAGAAGACGGCCCAGCGCGACAAGCTGATCGAAACGGGCTACGTGATGCCGCACTGGCCCAAGCCGTGGGGTCGCGCGGCCGACGCGGTGGAGCAACTGGTCACCGAGGAGGAATTCCGTGCCGCGGGCATCAAGCGTCCCGACTACGGGATAACCAGCTGGGTGATCCTCACGCTGATCCAGCACGGAACTCCTTGGCAAATCGAAAGATTCGTCGAGAAGGCGTTACGCAAAGACGAAATCTGGTGCCAGCTGTTCTCCGAGCCCGAAGCCGGTTCGGATGCCGCGTCGGTCAAGACCCGCGCCACCCGGGTGGACGGCGGCTGGAAGATCAACGGCCAGAAGGTGTGGACCAGCGGGGCGCAGTACTGCGCACGCGGCCTGGCCACCGTGCGCACCGACCCGGATGCCCCCAAACACGCCGGTATCACCACGGTGATCGTCGACATGAAGGCACCCGAAGTCGAGGTGCGGCCATTGCGGCAGATCACCGGCAGCGCGGAATTCAACGAGGTGTTCTTCAACGACCTGTTCGTTCCGGACGAGGACGTCGTCGGCGCGCCCAACTCGGGCTGGACGGTGGCGCGGGCGACCTTGGGCAACGAGCGGGTCAGCATCGGCGGCAGCGGGTCGTTCTACGAGGGTTTGGCCGGGCAACTGGTGCAGCTGGCCAAGCAGCGGTCCGATCGTCTGGAGGGCGCGCGGATCCGCGTCGGGTTCTACCTTGCCGAGGAGAACGCGCTGCGGCTGCTGAACCTGCGCCGCGTCGCGCGCAGCGTAGAAGGAACCGGCCCCGGACCGGAAGGCAATGTCACGAAACTGAAGCTGGCCGACCACATGATCGAAGGCGCCGCGATATCGGCGGCGCTGCTAGGCCCGGATCTTGCGCTGACCGAAGGGCCTGGCGCACTGGCCGGCCGGATGATCATGGGTGCCCGCGGCATGGCCATCGCCGGAGGTACCTCGGAGGTGTCTCGCAACCAGATCGCCGAGCGGATTCTGGGCATGCCCCGCGACCCGCTGATCAACTAGGTGCGACGTGTCGCGAGCAGACGCAAAAGCGCCCCAAAACCGTTGATTTTGGGGGCTTTTGCGTCTGCTCGCGCCTCTCTAGGCGGGGCGCGGGACCGCCGCCAACGTTGATTGGCCGAGCCAGCGCGGTATCGCCCGGCGGGCGTCCGTCGCTCCGTGGACGGTCACGCTGCCGTTGAGCATCGCGCGCGACCACGAGACGTCGCCGCGCCACAGCTGCGTCAGCGTGCGCAGGCTGGTCTCGACCGTCGCGGCCACCTCGTAACCGGGGTCGAAATCGCAGACGTCGGCCGCGCCCTCGGACACCATCAGCCACCAACCGGAGGCCCTGGGGGCAACTCCGGTCAGGCGGAATGCCACCACGGTGCGCGCCCTTGGCCACGCTTCGACGGGCACGGTGCGGCGAATGTCCCACATCAGCAGGTGGGGATCCAGGTCGTCGTCCCCGATCTCGGGGATCCAGCGAACCCCCCATTCGCCCAGCGCGTTCACCACAGTCGCGAGTTCCTGGCCGCAGGGAGTCAGCGAATACGACGTACGGCCGTTGGACTCGGTGCGTTCGACGACACCGGATCGACTCAGCGCCTTCAGACGCTTGGACAGCAGCGCCGGTGACATCTTGGGCACTCCGCGCCGGAGGTCGTTGAAATGCATACTGCCCTTGAGCAACTCCCGCACGACGAGCAGCGTCCACCGTTCGTCGAGCAACTCCATCGCCTTGGCCACTGGGCAGAACTGGCTGTATGTCGACATTTCACCACCTCTTACTTCGGCTGTGTCCAGTAGACGCTGTGGCAACGCAATTGACTAGTACAGATCTTGAACTTCCGCTGGTTCAGATTTGGCAGTGCAATTGATTCATTGGCGAGCCCGACGATCGTGGCCACCACCGGAAGGGGATCTCGAAATGACCGCTGCGACAGGAACCGGCCCCGCGACCGCCGATCGCGGATACGAAAGCAAGCATCGGGCGCTCTGGGCGCTGGGTGACTATGCGAGCGTGGCGACCGAAGTGGTGGCACCGCTCGGCACGGTATTGGTAGAGGCCAGCGGAATCGGCACGGGAGATCGCGTGCTCGACGTTGCCGCCGGGTCCGGCAATGCGTCCATACCCGCGGCGCTGACCGGCGCCGACGTGATTGCCAGCGACCTGTGCCCGGACCTGATAGAGCGGGGCCGGGCGATCGCCGAAGCCCGCGGCGTCGGCCTGACCTGGCAAGAGGCCAACGCCGAGGCACTGCCGTTCGAAAGTGACCAGTTCGACGCGGTTTTGTCCTGCATCGGCGTGATGTTCGCCCCACACCATCAGGACGCCGCCGACGAAATGGTTCGGGTTTGCCGGCCGGGCGGGCTCATCGGGCTGATCAGCTGGACGCCGGAAGGCTTTATCGGCCACATGTTTGCCACGATGAAGCCGTTCATGGCCGCGCCGCCGCCCGGCGCACAGCCGGCGCCCCTGTGGGGCAGTGAAGACCACGTGCGTGGTCTGCTGGGTGACCGGGTCACCGACTTCACCACAGAACGCCGCACGTTGCGGGTGGACCTGTTCGCCGATGGCGCGAGGTTCCGCGACTACTTCAAGGCGAATTACGGGCCGACCATCGCGGCCTATCGCGGCCTTGCGGAGGAGCCGGAGCGGGTGGACGCGCTTGACGCGGGGCTGGCCGAACTCGGAGACCGATACCTGGCCGGGACATCGACGATGGAGTGGGAGTACCTGCTGGTCACCGCCCGCAAGC
>NZ_JCALDF010000028.1:0-65406 GCF_059812725.1 Mycobacterium sp. NGS41 | reverse complement strand
GTCGCGCCAAGGCGCGGGCCTCGATTTGCGCCCTGCGGAAGATCGGATCGTCGGCATTTCGCCGTTCGAACACCTTCAGCGCCACCCGGTTTCCGCTCGCGGTGTCCTCGGCTTCGTATACCTCGCAGCGGCCCCTCGCGACCAGTCGCATCGGCCGGTATTTTCCCAGTTGCTCAAGCATTGCGTTCGCTCCGATGCGTGCGTTATCCCCGGACAGGCTAACCGCCCCACCTACGGCAGCGGACCGCTTCGCCGGATGCCCGCCAGCTTGGGCGCAGGTTTCGCGGCTCCTCAGCGGCCCGTGCTGGGCGGCCGGGCTAGGCTCTTCGGTCGTGTCCCAGATCTCCCGCGACGAGGTGGCTCACCTGGCCCGGCTGGCCCGGCTGGCGTTGACCGATGCCGAGTTGGACAGCTTCGCCGGCCAACTGGACGCCATCCTGACCCACGTCAGCCAGATCCAGGCCGTCGACGTCACCGGCGTCGAAGCCACCGACAACCCGCTCAAAGATGTCAACGTCACCCGCCCGGACGAGACGGCGCCGTGCCTGACGCAGCAGGAGGCGCTGTCGCAGGCGCCCGAAGCCGCTGAGGGCCGCTTCGTCGTTCCCCAAATCCTCGGGGAGAGCCAGTGACGGACCCACTGAATGACATCCTGCGAGCTGACGCGGCGACACTGGCCGCCCAGATCGCGACCAAGGAGCTGTCGTCCGTCGAGATCACCCAGGCCTGCCTGGACCAGATCGCCGCAACCGACGACCGCTACCACGCCTTTTTGCACGTGGCTGCCGATGAGGCGTTGAGTGCCGCGACCGCGGTCGACAAGGCGCTGGCCGCCGGCGAGCGGCTCCCCTCGGCGCTGGCCGGGGTGCCGCTGGCGCTCAAGGACGTGTTCACCACCGTCGACATGCCGACCACCTGCGGCTCCAAGATCCTGCAGGGCTGGCGATCGCCCTACGACGCCACGCTGACCGCGCGCCTGCGGGCGGCCGGGATGCCGATCCTGGGCAAGACCAACATGGACGAGTTCGCGATGGGCTCGTCGACCGAGAACTCCGCCTACGGCCCGACCCGCAACCCATGGAACGTCGACCGGGTCCCGGGTGGCTCCGGCGGGGGCAGCGCGGCAGCGCTGGCCGCATTCCAGGCACCGCTGGCCATCGGGTCTGACACCGGCGGTTCCATCCGCCAGCCCGCCGCGCTGACCGCGACCGTCGGCGTCAAACCCACCTACGGCACCGTTTCCCGCTACGGGCTGGTGGCCTGTGCGTCGTCGCTGGACCAGGGTGGCCCGTGCGCGCGCACCGTGCTGGACACGGCGCTGCTGCATCAGGTCATTGCCGGCCACGACGCGCGCGACTCCACGTCGGTCGACGCCGAGGTGCCTGACGTCGTCGGCGCCGCGAAGGCCGGCGCGGAAGGTGACCTGAAAGGCGTTCGGGTCGGGGTGGTGCGCCAACTCCACAGCGGCGAGGGCTACCAGCCGGGAGTGCTGGCCTCGTTTGAGGCGGCAGTGCAACAGCTGACCGCGCTGGGCGCGGAGGTCAGTGAAGTCGACTGCCCACACTTCGACCACGCCCTGGCCGCCTACTACCTGATCCTGCCGTCGGAGGTGTCGAGCAACCTGGCCCGCTTCGACGCGATGCGCTACGGGCTGCGGGTCGGCGACGACGGCACCCACAGCGCCGAGGAGGTGATGGCGTTGACCCGGGCCGCCGGTTTTGGGCCAGAAGTCAAGCGGCGCATCATGATTGGCGCCTACGCATTGTCTGCGGGCTACTACGACGCCTACTACAACCAGGCTCAGAAGGTGCGCACCTTGATCGGCCGCGACCTCGACGAGGCCTACCGATCCGTCGACGTGCTGGTGTCGCCGGCGACGCCGACCACCGCATTCCGGCTGGGCGAGAAGGTTGACGATCCGCTGGCGATGTACCTGTTCGACCTGTGCACGCTGCCGCTGAACCTGGCCGGTCATTGCGGCATGTCGGTGCCCTCGGGGTTGTCCCCAGACGATCAGCTTCCAGTGGGATTGCAGATCATGGCGCCGGCATTGGCCGACGACCGGCTCTACCGGGTGGGAGCGGCCTACGAGGCCGCCCGCGGTTCGTTGCCGACTGCGATATAGCGGCGAGCAGACGCAAAATCTCCTTGAAACGTGCTGTTTCGGGCGATTTTGCGTCTGCTCACCCCATCGAACTGGCGGCAGGGCAAGATGAGGGCATGCGGATCGGAATTCTCACCGGAGGCGGTGACTGCCCTGGCCTCAACGCCGTCATCCGAGCGGTGGTGCGCACCTGCGGCGCTCGGTACGGCTCGTCGGTGGTCGGATTCCAGGACGGGTGGCGCGGGCTGCTGGAAAACCGTCGCATCCAGTTGCACAACGACGACCGCAACGACCGGCTGCTGGCCAAAGGCGGAACCATGCTGGGCACCGCGCGTGTGCATCCCGACAAGCTTCGGGCCGGATTGCCCCAAATTATGCAGACCCTGGACGACAACGGCATTGACGTGCTCATCCCGATCGGCGGTGAAGGCACGCTGACCGCGGCGCACTGGCTTTCGGAGGAGAACGTTCCGGTGGTTGGTGTGCCCAAGACCATCGACAACGACATCGACTGCACCGACGTGACTTTCGGCCACGACACCGCGTTGACGGTAGCCACCGACGCCATCGATCGGTTGCACAGCACCGCCGAATCCCACCAGCGGGTGATGCTGGTGGAGGTGATGGGCCGGCATGCGGGCTGGATCGCGCTGAACTCCGGGCTGGCTTCCGGCGCGCACATGACGCTGATCCCGGAACAGCCCTTCGACGTCGAGGAGGTGTGCCGACTCGTCAAGCGCCGCTTCCAGCGCGGGGATTCGCATTTCATCTGTGTGGTAGCGGAGGGCGCCAAGCCCGTTGCGGGCTCGATCCAGTTGCGCGAAGGCGGGCTTGACGAATTCGGTCATGAGCGTTTCACCGGCGTGGCCGCGCAGCTGGGCGTCGAGGTGGAGAAGCGGATTAACAAGGACGTCCGGGTGACCGTGTTGGGTCACGTGCAGCGCGGCGGTACGCCGACCGCTTATGACCGGGTGCTGGCCACCCGGTTCGGGGTCAACGCCGCCGACGCCGCCCATGCCGGCGAATACGGCCAGATGGTGTCGCTGCGCGGACAGGACATTGGTCGGGTGCCGCTGGCCGATGCGGTGCGCCAACTCAAGCTGGTACCGCAAAGCCGCTACGACGACGCCGCCGCCTTCTTCGGGTAGGGCGTCAGACTTGTTGGCTCGTTGGTGAATTCGAGCAGTTTGTTCTTTCGGCGGCAGGCGGCGTTAGCTTTGTCACATCTGTCCCGCTAGTCACTGGGGATTGGGTCTGTGTTCTGCCGGCCTCTTACTGGCGTTCAGTGTGTACTGACGGCTTTCGGTGTGAACGTATGGCGTTCCGTGTGAAGCTGGGGCGGGGATCGGCGAGAATTTCCGCCCAGGATTCCCGCCCAAAGCCAAGGATTCACGCCCAACGCCCAGGATTCCCGCCCAAGCCCAGGACCACGAATGTCGCAGCGACAAAATCAACCGACCCGTGCGCCCGGACACGAATTGTCGCTGGGAGCCGGACAAATTGGTATGTGCGGTATTTCCTGTGACGCATGGGATCAACTTCGCCTGCTTCGCGTCAACCACGTCGCCCGGCAGCGCCCGCGCGGCCGACCATTAGGATCGACCGCATGACAGTTGCCAGAGCGGAACTGCTGGACTACGACGAGGTCATCGCACGCTTTGATCCGGTGCTCGGGCTCGAAGTGCACGTCGAACTGAACACCGTGACCAAAATGTTCTGCGGCTGCGCCACCGCATTCGGCGCCGAACCCAACACCCAGGTGTGCCCGGTGTGCCTGGGCCTGCCCGGTTCCCTGCCGGTGCTCAACCGGGCCGCCGTCGAGTCGGCGATCCGCATCGGATTGGCGCTGAACTGCGAGATCGTCCCGTGGTGCCGCTTCGCCCGGAAGAACTACTTCTACCCGGACATGCCAAAGAACTATCAGATCTCACAGTACGACGAGCCGATTGCCATCAACGGCTACCTCGAAGCACCGCTTGACGACGGCACCACCTGGCGGGTGGAGATCGAGCGGGCACACATGGAGGAAGACACCGGCAAGCTAACCCATCTCGGCAGTGAGACCGGCCGCATCGAAGGCGCCACGGCTTCCCTGATCGACTACAACCGTGCCGGTGTCCCGCTGATCGAAATAGTCACCAAACCCATCGTGGGGACCGGCGAACGGGCGCCGCAAATCGCCCGCGCCTACGTGACGGCGCTGCGAGACCTGTTGCGTGCGCTGGATGTATCCGATGTCCGGATGGACCAGGGCTCGATGCGTTGTGACGCCAATGTATCGCTCAAACCCAGTGGTGCAACCGAATTCGGCATCCGCACCGAAACCAAGAACGTCAACTCGCTGAAAAGTGTTGAGGTCGCGGTGCGTTACGAAATGCAGCGGCAAGCCGCCGTCCTCACCTCCGACGGCCGGGTTATTCAGGAGACCAGACACTTCCACGAGGCCGGCTACACCAGCCCGGGCCGCGTCAAGGAGACCGCACAGGACTACCGCTATTTCCCCGAGCCGGATCTGGAGCCCGTCGCCCCCAGCCGTGAGCTGGTCGAGCAACTGCGCCAGAGCATTCCTGAGCTACCGTGGTTGAGCCGCAAGCGGATTCAGCAGGAGTGGGGTGTCTCCGACGAGGTGATGCGCGATCTCGTCAACGCGGGCGCGGTCGAATTGGTCACCGCGACCGTGACGCACGGAGCCTCCAGCGAATCGGCACGCGCCTGGTGGGGAAACTTCCTGGTGCAGAAGGCCAACGAGGCCGGTATCGGACTGGACCAACTTGCCATCACCCCCGCGCAGGTTGCCGAGGTGGTGGCACTCGTCGACAAGGGCAAGCTGTCCAACAAACTCGCCCGCCAGGTGGTGGAGGGCGTGCTGGCCGGGGAGGGCGAACCCGAAGAGGTGATGACCGCCCGCGGCCTCGAACTGGTCCGCGACGACTCGGTGACACAGGCCGCCGTCGACGAGGCTTTGGCCGCCAATCCCGATGTGGCGGAGAAGATTCGCGGCGGCAAGGTAGCCGCGGCGGGCGCGATCGTCGGCGCGGTGATGAAGGCCACCCGCGGTCAGGCCGACGCGGCGCGGGTACGCGAACTCGTCCTGGCCGCCTGCGGCCAGGGCTGACCGCAACGATGGGTGAACCGTTCGAGGACCTGATGTCCAAGCTGGACTATCCGATGTTCGTGGTGACGACCCAGGCCGACGGTCACCCATCGGGCTGCCTGGTCGGCTTCGCCACCCAAACCAGCATCCAGCCGCAGCGATTCCTGGTCGGGATGTCCAAAACCAACCACACCTTCGTGGTGGCGAGTCGATCCGGCCACCTCGCGGTGCACCTGTTGTCGCGACAGCAGCACGAACTTGCCGAACTGTTCGGCGGACAAACAGGCGACCAGATCGACAAGTTCGAGCGCTGCTCGTGGCGCCAAGGCCCCGAGGGGATGCCGATTCTCGACGATGCGATCGCATGGTTCGTCGGCAGGACACTGGATCGGATCGACGTCGGAGATCACGTGGGCTACCTTTTGGAACCCGTCAGTGTCTGGGCTCCCGAGAGCTCCGAAGAGCTGCTCTGCCTCTCCGACGTCGGCGACATCGAACCGGGCCACGGGGCCTAAGAGCGCTAACCGAGCTACGTCTTGTCGTCGTTGCTGCGCGGGAAGCCGCCGCCGGACGGGAACAGCGGAAACACCACGTCGTCGAGCTTCTCGGCGTCACCGGCGGTCTTGTTGACGGTCGCGCTCCAGACGTTTCCGTCTGGCGACATCTTCAACGCCCACGCGTGTCCGTGCGTCTCCTTGCGGACGACGTCGGGGTCACCGGTGACGGCACCCGTCGACTTGGCCAGCCGGACCGCCACGGTCAGCTTGGTGTTGATCAGGTTGACCAGCACCACTCCGTCCATGGCCGCGCACCCGGCCACGCCCGGCTTGGCCGGCCACGCCCACACCGTGGAGACCTCTGATTTCTTGGTGATTCGCTGCAACCGGTCCGCCGTAGGCGTGCGGTCGAGGACATACAGCGAGCCATCGACCGGATCCATGCACAGGCCACCGCCCGAACCGACACCGGACAGCGCCGTCGTCGGCGGGGCCTGCCCGACGGTGGTCGGCTGCTCGATGCGCAGCACCTTGCCCGCCAGCGAAGCGGGATCGGCGGCCTGCGCGGGGTTGCCGGCATCACCAGTCAGAACGACCAGCGTGGTGGGACTGGTGAAGATCAAAGCTCCGGTGTTACCCGTGGCCCCCTTCGGGATCCCGGTCAGGATCTCCTTCGGGATATCGCCGTCCGCTATGCGGATGACCCGGTTATCGGTGGGAGTGCTGATGTAGGCGTACATCAGCCGGTCTTGCTTGTAGGTGGGCGATCGCACGATGTCCATCAAGCCGCCATCGCCGGACGGGTCGACCGGGATGACCATCTTCACTTTCGGCTCGGCGCTGAGCGAGATCTCCTTGATCGCGCCGGTCATGCGCTCGGCTACCAGCGCGGTCTTGCTGTCGATGCCCATGATCAACCCGCTGGTGCTCTCCAGACAGCCCTGCATAACCCCCGGTGCCGGGCATTCCTTCGGGAAAGGTACGGCGGGCAGCGGCGGCGGGGGAGGCGTCGAAGTGGGCTGCGGCTTGAGCACCGGATTCGTGGTGAACGGCTGCGATTGGGCGTCGTTGAACCGCGCGCACCCACTCAGCACCAGCGCTGCTGCACACAGCGCGGTCAGTGCGCACCGAGCCGACCGCCGTATCCGCATGACCGACAGGCTACGGACTTTGCGGACACCGCCGCCACATACCCGGGTGCGTGCCCGGCTCACTTTCGGGCCGATCTGCGCTCGGCTGGTGGGCGAACTGCTGAATTGTCTGGTGAAAGCGCCGCTCAAATCCCAGATTCAGGCCAAATTGCCCTTACCCTGGCACGAGTGACCAGTCAAACGCATGACTCGAGTTGGCGGCGGCCGGGTGATCTCCCGGAATCGACGCCGGGACGCCCCGCTTCGGCAAGTCTGGTCGACCCCGAGGATGACCTGACACCAGTCGGCTATCCAGGCGAATTTGGCACCACCACCGACATCCCGACGTACCAGGCCGGTACTTCGGGCGTCTCTGGGTCGATGCACAACCTGATGGACTCGCCCGAGCCGCTGCCGTATGCCTTCAACCCGCCGCAACCTGCACAAACGGCGGAGCCGGCGGCGATCGATTCGGACACGGACCACGATCGCCACCTTGACGTGGGTCGTCGCGGCACCCAGCATCTTGGCCTGCTGCTACTGCGCGTCGGCCTGGGCGTGGTGCTGGGCGCTCACGGCCTACAGAAGCTGTTCGGCTGGTGGGGCAGCCACGGCATGGCCGGCTTCAAGAGCTCCCTGTCCGACGTCGGCTACCACCATGCCGACGTCCTGGCGTATGTGAGCGCCGGCGGGGAGATCGTCTCGGGCGTGCTGCTGGTGCTGGGTTTGTTCACCCCGGTGGCCGCGGCGGGGGCGCTGGCGTTCCTGATCAACGGTTTGCTCGCCACGATCTCGGTCAAGCCGCACTCGCACAATTTCTCGTTCTTCCTGCCCGACGGGCATGAATACCAGATCACCCTGATCGTCGTCGCCATGGCGGTGATCCTGTGCGGCCCCGGCCGCTACGGCCTCGACGCCGGCAGGGGCTGGGCGCATCGGCCGTTCATCGGGTCTTTCGTAGCCCTGCTGAGCGGTATCGGCGCCGGCATCGCCGTATGGATGCTGCTCAACGGCGGGAATCCCGTCGGCTGACCCGATTACCGATACGGGTTGGGAACCCGGCCCGAGCTGACTTCGGTCAGCTGGGGCAACGTCGCGAAAGTGACCGCGGGCAACCGCAGCTCTGCGCCGCTTTTCAGTCGGGCGCGAGCCCAGGATCCCTTGCTGAAACGCAGCCCTTCGATGTCGTCCCAGCTGACGGTCTGGTGCCCCAGCAGTTTTCGCACGGTCACACCCCGCTCGTCGGCGACGGTGCGGAGCCGGACGATCAACGTCGACAACAGCACCGGGATGACGAGCAGGGGTGCGCTGAGCGGCCAGGCCAGCACCGGCACCAGCAACCCGAGGGTGAAGAATCCGACGGCCAGGTGCGCGATCGGTGACACCCGAAGTACCACCGGCGATTCAGCAACCACGTTCGCATCATTCCACTCATTCCACCCGTTCCAAGGGGGGCATCCGGGTCGCTCCCGATGCCGAGTGCGCGGCACCGGATTTGACTGCTGAACTGTGCGAAGGCTACCGTCGAACGCTATGGATACCGCCGGAAAGCCCGGAATGCTCGTAGTAATTGGTCGGCGCGTTGGTGCCTGACTAGCCCAATCGAGCACCAACGCGACCCTCGTGCAGCAGCAGAGCTGACGGGGGTTTTTTGTTGCCCCGAGATGTGAGGACCGAAGAAGACAGTGAGCGCACCCGCCAAGCCACACGCCCAGCCGCCGGGGGCCAATGGCGCGCCAGCTACGGCCAAACCAGCCGCAAAGCCCGCGAGCCAGCCGAAACGCATTGCCCCCGAGCAACTTACCGGTGCACAGTCGGTAGTCCGGTCATTGGAGGAACTCGGCGTCGACGTCATCTTCGGCATTCCTGGCGGCGCCGTGCTGCCGGTGTATGACCCCCTGTTCGACTCGCAGCGGCTCCGCCACGTGCTGGTCCGCCACGAGCAGGGCGCCGGTCACGCCGCCAGCGGCTACGCGCACGCCACCGGCAGGGTTGGCGTGTGCATGGCCACCTCCGGACCCGGCGCCACCAACCTGGTGACGCCGCTGGCCGACGCGCAGATGGACTCCGTGCCCGTGGTCGCCATCACCGGCCAGGTCGGACGGGGGCTGATCGGGACCGATGCTTTCCAGGAGGCCGACATCTCGGGCATCACCATGCCGATCACCAAGCACAATTTCCTGGTCCGCTCCGGCGACGACATTCCCCGGGTGCTGGCCGAGGCCTTCCACATCGCGGCGAGTGGACGTCCTGGGGCTGTTCTCGTTGATATCCCCAAGGACGTGCTGCAGGGCCAGTGCACGTTCAGCTGGCCGCCCCGCATGGACCTGCCCGGCTACAAGCCGAACACCAAGCCGCACAGCCGGCAGGTGCGCGAGGCCGCCAAGCTGATCGGGGCCGCCCGCAAACCGGTGCTCTACGTCGGCGGCGGCGTCATCCGCGGCGATGCGACCGAGCAGCTGGCCGAACTGGCCGAACTGACCGGTATCCCGGTGGTCACCACGCTGATGGCGCGGGGCGCATTCCCGGACAGCCACCCGCAGAACCTGGGCATGCCCGGCATGCACGGCACCGTGGCGGCGGTGGCGGCGCTGCAGCGCAGCGATCTGCTGATCGCGCTGGGCACCCGCTTCGACGACCGGGTGACCGGCAAGCTCGAGTCGTTCGCGCCGGAGGCCAAGGTCATCCACGCCGACATCGACCCGGCCGAAATCGGGAAGAACCGGCACGCCGACGTGCCCATCGTCGGCGACGTTCGGGCCGTCATCGCCGATCTCATCGCGATGCTGCGTCACTACGGGGACGCCACCCCGGACATGACCGAATGGTGGGCATATCTGGACAGCGTTCGGTCCACCTATCCGCTGAGCTACGGCCCGCAGAGCGACGGCAGCCTGAGCCCGGAGTACGTGATCGAAAAATTGGGTGAGATCGCCGGGCCCGACGCCGTCTACGTCGCGGGCGTGGGCCAGCACCAGATGTGGGCGGCGCAGTTCATCAAGTACGAGAAGCCGCGCACCTGGCTGAACTCCGGCGGCCTGGGCACCATGGGTTTCGCGATCCCGGCGGCCATGGGTGCCAAGATCGCTTGCCCGGACGCCGAGGTCTGGGCGATCGACGGCGACGGCTGCTTCCAGATGACCAACCAGGAACTGGCCACCTGCGCCATCGAGGGAGCACCGATCAAGGTGGCGGTGATCAACAACGGCAACCTGGGCATGGTGCGCCAGTGGCAGAGCCTGTTCTATCAGGAGCGCTACTCGCAAACCGACCTTGCCACGCATTCCCACCGCATCCCGGACTTCGTCAAGCTGGCCGATGCGCTGGGCTGTGTCGGATTGCGTTGCGAGCGTGAAGAAGACGTCGTCGACGTGATCAACCAGGCGCGCGCGATCAACGATCGCCCGGTGGTGATCGACTTCGTCGTCGGCGCCGACGCGCAAGTGTGGCCGATGGTGGCCGCCGGCACCAGCAACGACGAAATCCAGGCCGCCCGCGGCATCCGCCCGTTGTTCGACGACATCACCGAGGGCCACGCCTGATGAACAGCGCACACGCACAAAAAACGCACACGCTGTCGGTGCTGGTCGAAGACAAGCCGGGTGTGCTGGCGCGGGTCGCGGCGCTGTTCTCGCGGCGTGGTTTCAACATCGAGTCGTTGGCGGTGGGTGCCACCGAGCAGAAGGACATGTCGCGGATGACGATCGTGGTCTCCGCCGAGGAGACTCCGCTCGAGCAAATCACCAAGCAGCTCAACAAGCTGATCAACGTCATCAAGATCGTCGAGCAGGACGACGACAACGCGATGTCCCGCGAGCTGGCCCTGATCAAGGTGCGTGCCGACGCCGGTACTCGCAGCCAGGTGATCGAGGCGGTGAATTTGTTCCGCGCCAAGGTCATTGATGTATCGCCGGACGCGCTCACCGTCGAGGCGACCGGTGACCGCGGCAAGCTCGAAGCACTGCTGCGGGTATTGGAGCCGTTCGGTATCCGCGAAATCGCCCAATCCGGAATGGTGTCGCTGTCCCGCGGCGCCCGGGGCATCGGCACCGCCAAGTAACTGACAAGGAGAAATTCAACAGTGGCATTGGAAATGTTCTACGACGACGACGCGGATCTATCGATCATCCAGGGCCGCAAGGTCGGTGTGATCGGATACGGCAGCCAGGGGCACGCACACTCGTTGAGCCTGCGGGACTCGGGCGTGCAGGTGCGCGTCGGGCTCAAGGAGGGTTCGAAGTCGCGGGCCAAGGTTGAGGAGCAGGGCCTGACGGTCGACACCCCCGCCGAGGTCGCCAAGTGGGCCGACGTGATCATGCTGCTGGCACCCGACACCGCCCAGGCCGACATCTTCAAGAACGACATCGAGCCCAACCTCAAGGACGGCGATGCGTTGTTTTTCGGTCACGGCCTCAACATCCACTTCGACCTGATCAAGCCGCCCGCTGATGTCACCATCGCGATGGTCGCCCCGAAGGGCCCTGGCCACCTGGTGCGTCGCCAGTTCGTCGACGGCAAAGGGGTGCCTTGCCTGATCGCCGTCGACCAGGACCCGACCGGCAACGGTGAAGCGCTGGCCCTGTCCTACGCCAAGGCCATCGGCGGCACCCGCGCCGGGGTCATCAAAACCACCTTCAAGGACGAGACCGAAACCGATCTTTTCGGCGAGCAGGCCGTATTGTGCGGTGGCACAGAGGAATTGGTGAAGACCGGGTTCGACGTGATGGTCGAGGCGGGCTACCCGCCGGAGATGGCCTACTTCGAGGTGCTGCACGAGCTCAAGCTGATCGTCGATCTGATGTACGAGGGCGGCATCGCGCGGATGAACTACTCGGTGTCCGACACCGCGGAGTTCGGCGGCTACCTGTCCGGTCCGCGGGTCATCGACGCCGACACCAAGCAGCGGATGCGCGACATCCTGCGCGACATCCAGGACGGCAGTTTCACCAAGAAGCTGGTGGCCAACGTCGAGGGCGGCAACAAGCAGCTCGAGCAGCTGCGCAAGGAGAACGCCGAACACCCCATCGAGGTCACCGGCAAGAAGCTGCGCGATTTGATGAGCTGGGTCGACCGGCCCATCACCGAGACGGCTTAGCTCTTCCGCACTCTTCCGCCGAAAGTGAAGCTGTTGCGAACTTTCCGGCCATTTCTCGCAACAGTTTCACTTTCGGCGCGGGGGATTACCGCGCGAGGCGGCCCGCCGTCTGCACCACCCGGCGCGCCATGTGGTCGAGCGCGTTGACCGTGGCCTCGTCGAACTCGTGGATGTTGTCGTGGGTGGATACCAGACTCACCCCGTACGGGTTGCCGTCGACGAACTTGACCGGATCGGTGTATCCCGGCGGCACGATGATGCCGCCGAAGTGCATCAGCGTGATGTACAGCGACAACAGTGTGGTCTCCTGGCCGCCATGCAGCGTGTTGGACGACGTGAACGCCGCATACACCTTGTCGGCGAGCTTGCCTTCGGACCACAAACCGCCGAGCGAGTCGAGGAAGTCGCGCAACTGTGACGCAACCGAGCCGAACCGGGTGGGCGAGCCGAAGATCACCGCGTCGGCCCAGACGATGTCGTCGCCGGTTGCCGTCGGAAGGTCTTTGGTCGCTTCGTAGTTCGCCGTCCACGCAGGATTCCTGGCGAACGACTTCGGGTCGCGTGTTTCGGCGACGTGCCGCACCCGGACTTCGGCGCCTGCCGCCTCGGCCGTCGCAGCCACACGCTTGGCCATCGAGGTGCCGTGACCGGTGGCCGAGTAGTAGATGATCGCGAGTTTCGTCACGGAGCCATACTAGGCAGCTCCGTGATACCGAATTCGCGGCGCAGCAGCGTGCGCGCGGCGTAGTAGCCGGCCATGCCGTGCACGCCGCCGCCGGGCGGGGTTGCCGCCGAACACAGATACACCCTGGGAACCGGTGTGCTCCAAGGGTTCAGCCGCGGAGTGGGTCCGGCAATTGCACGCCAAGCGTTGTTTCCGCCCACCCCGATGTCGCCGCCGACGTAGTTGGCGTTGTGTCGGGACATTTGTGCGGCGGGCACGGCGCGAGCCGCCACGACGATGTCGCGGAAGTCGGGTGCGAACCGCTCGACCACCCCCACCACTGCCTCGGTTGCATCGAGCGGGGAACCCGACGGTACGTGGGCGTAAGTCCAGAACGGACGGCGGCCCTGGCCGTCTATGCGGCCTGGATCGCAGACATGCGGTGCGGAGGCCAGCACCATCGGCCACTCGGCGTGGCGTCCGGCCGCAACGTCTGCCTCGGCACGCGCCATCTGCTCGCGGGTGCCGCCGAGATGAAATGTCGGGACCTGCCGCAGTCTTGGGTCCGACCACGGAATGTCGTCGCTGAGCACGAAGTCGACTTTGGCAACTCCCGGCCCGAATCGGTAGCGGCGCAACGCTTTAGCATATCGAGACGGAAGCGCGTCACCGTAGACCCCCAGCAGCGCGGTGGGCGCGGTGTCGAACGCGACCACTGAGCCCGGCGGACCCGGTGGAGAAGTGACTTCGACGTCGGCGGTCAGCTCGCCGCCGTGCGCGCGCAGGTCGGCGATCAGGGCATCGCTGATCGCACGGGTGCCGCCCACCGGAATGGGCCAGCCGACCGCATGGGCGAGGATGGACAGCATCAAACCGGCGCCGGCCGCCGCGAGTGACGGCATCCGTGAAATCACATGCGCGGCAACGCCGGTGAACAATGCGCGGGCATCCTCGCCGATCAGCGTCCCCCACGCCGGGGTTCCCTGCGCCAGCGTCGCCAGCCCGAGACGCAGCGCGGGCAATGCCGAACGGGGCACCGAACGCTTGTCGCCGAGCAGCAATCCCACTACCGCCTGCCATTCGGACACCAACGGGCCCAGCAGGCGCCGCCAGGACGCGCCGTGGGCCAGCTCGGCGCAGGTGCGCTCGAGATCGAGGTACGCGATTGCCGCCGGACGCCCCGGCAGTGGGTTTCCGTAGGCGATCTCGGGTACCTGCAGCTGCACCCCGCGTGCGGGCAGGTCGAACTCCGCGAAGAACGGCGACGCCAGCGCCAGCGGGTGAACCGCCGAGCACACGTCGTGTAAGACTCCGGGATATTCGACGTCGGCCGCGGTACGGGCGCCGCCGCCAAAGGTCGGCTGAGCTTCGAGGACCTGGACCTTCAGCCCCGCACGGGCGCAGATTACGGCTGTGGCGAGCCCGTTGGGCCCGCTGCCGACGACGGTGACGTCCACCCTGCGATGGTAAGGACCCTGCGGTCAGGTCAGGTCAGGTCAGGGCGCACCCCCAGCACCGGTTGCCGGACCTCGCCGTTGCTGAATTCCGGGCACCACGGTCGGTGACCGCGGACGTCGGCCCATACCAGCTGCAGGGCGTGCAGCTGACGGCCGTAGAACGCCACTGCCACGCCCATATGCACGTCGGGATGCTCCACCTGGACCACTGCCAGCATCGGCCCATCAGTTATCGAGATCCATTCGCCGGGCACCGGTCGTCCGCCATTTATCAGATACTCGGCGACCGTGTTGAGCAGCCGGGCCGTCGGCTGCGGCGGAAGGCCGGTCACCAACAGCTCGGGCAGGCCATGTTCGTGCAAGCCGACCGTGTAGGCGTAGGGCGCGCAGTCACTCTCGACGTATTGCACCGCCCAACCGCGTTTTGACTTTGTTTTCTCAATCTCCGCGAACCACTCGTCAACGGTGCTCCCGGGGTGATCGCACATCCAGCACATGGGTGCCGTCCCTTCTCTCGTCGGACTTACCGTCACCATGCACCCGGGTACCGACAACCCCGACCGGCCGCTCCCGCGGCTTGCGTCCAGATTGACGTCAGCGCGAAAAAGGCCGAGTGGGCCGCACGCTAACGTCGATCTCGGCGTAGTTTTCCGCCCGGCTACGCCCGATGGCGGTGACCCGCAGCGCCCGGCTCCGCCGCGCTCGCGATCACCGCTACGCTGGCCGCGTGAACCTGCCTGTTGTATTAATCGCCGACAAACTCGCCCAATCAACCGTTGCCGCCCTGGGAGACCAGGTCGAGGTGCGCTGGGTAGACGGTCCCGACCGAGAGAAGCTGCTGGCCGCGGTGCCTGAGGCCGACGCGCTGCTGGTGCGGTCGGCCACCACTGTCGACGCTGAGGTGTTGGCAGCGGCCTCCAAGCTGAAAATCGTCGCCCGCGCCGGAGTGGGGCTGGACAACGTGGACGTGGATGCCGCCACCGCACGCGGCGTGTTGGTGGTCAACGCGCCGACGTCGAACATCCACAGCGCCGCCGAACACGCCCTGGCCCTGCTGCTGGCCGCGTCCCGGCAAATTCCGGCGGCCGACGCCTCGCTGCGCGAACACGCCTGGAAGCGGTCTTCCTTCTCAGGCACCGAGATCTTCGGCAAGACCGTCGGCGTCGTGGGGTTGGGCCGGATCGGCCAGCTGGTTGCCCAGCGGATCGCGGCCTTCGGCGCCCACGTCGTCGCCTACGACCCATATGTGTCAGCTGCGCGCGCCGCGCAGCTCGGCATCGAACTGCTGTCCCTCGACGAGCTGCTGGCCCGGGCCGACTTCATTTCCGTGCATCTGCCCAAGACGCCCGAGACCGCAGGCCTGATCGACAAGGAGGCGCTGGCCAAGGCCAAGCCCGGCGTGATCATCGTCAACGCCGCGCGCGGCGGCCTGGTGGACGAGGCGGCACTGGCGGAAGCGATCACCAGCGGACATGTGCGCGCCGCCGGTATCGATGTGTTCGCCAGCGAGCCCTGCACTGACAGCCCGCTATTCGAGCTCCCGCAAGTGGTGGTCACTCCGCATCTGGGGGCGTCAACCGCCGAGGCACAGGATCGAGCCGGCACCGACGTGGCCGAGAGTGTGCGGCTGGCGCTGGCCGGGGAGTTCGTGCCCGACGCGGTCAACATCGGGGGCGGGGTGGTCAACGAAGAGGTGGCGCCCTGGCTGGATCTGGTGCGCAAGCTCGGAGTGCTGACCGCCGCGCTGTCCGACGAATTGCCGGCATCGCTATCGGTGCAGGTTCGTGGTGAGCTGGCCGCCGAAGATGTTGAGGTGCTGAAGCTTTCGGCTTTGCGCGGCTTGTTCTCGGCGGTCATCGAGGATGCCGTGACGTTCGTCAACGCGCCGGCACTGGCCGCCGAACGTGGCGTTTCCGCCGAGATCAACAAGGCCTCCGAAAGCCCGAACCACCGCAGCTTGGTCGACGTCCGGGCGGTCGCCGCCGACGGGTCCGTGGTCAATGTGGCCGGCACGCTGTCCGGGCCGCAGGAGGTGCAAAAGATCGTGCAGATCAACGGCCGCAACTTCGATCTGCGTGCTCAGGGCACCAACCTGGTGATTAACTACGCCGACCAGCCGGGAGCGTTGGGCAAGATCGGCACCCTGCTCGGCGCCGCCGGGGTGAACATCCAAGCCGCGCAGCTGTCCGAGGACGCTGAGGGCCCCAGCGCCACGATCCTGTTGCGGCTGGACCAAAACGTGCCAGACGACGTCCGTTCGGCGATCAGCGCGGCGGTGGGGGCCAACATGCTCGAAGTGGTTGATCTGTCGTGAAACTGGCGGTTATCGCGGGCGACGGGATCGGTCCGGAGGTAACTGCCGAGGCGATCAGGGTGCTCGATGCCGTCCTGCCCGGTGTGCAGAAGACCGACTATGACCTGGGCGCTCGCCGGTATCACGCCACCGGCGAGGTGCTACCGGACTCGGTGGTCCCCGAGCTGCGCCAGCACGACGCGATTCTGCTCGGCGCCATCGGTGACCCGTCGGTCCCCAGCGGCGTCCTGGAGCGAGGCCTGTTGCTACGACTGCGCTTCGAGCTGGATCATCACGTCAACCTTCGGCCCGGGCGGCTATACCCCGGGGTGAGCAGCCCGCTCGCCGGAAAGCCTGACATCGACTTCGTGGTGGTGCGCGAGGGCACCGAAGGTCCGTACACCGGCAATGGCGGCGCAATTCGCGTCGGCACGCCCAACGAAGTCGCGACCGAGGTCAGCGTGAACACCGCCTTCGGCGTGCGCCGAGTGGTAGTCGACGCGTTCGAGCGGGCCCTGCGGCGTCGCAAACACCTGACGTTGGTGCACAAGAACAATGTGCTGGCGTTCGCCGGGAAGCTGTGGTCACGCATCGTGGCCGAGGTCGGCGAAGAATATCCCGACGTCGAAGTGGCATATCAACATGTCGACGCTGCGACGATCTTCATGGTCACCGACCCCGGACGGTTCGACGTGATCGTCACCGACAACCTGTTCGGCGACATCATCACGGACTTGGCCGCGGCGGTCTGCGGCGGAATCGGCTTGGCCGCCAGCGGAAATATCGATGCGACACGGACAAATCCGTCGATGTTCGAGCCGGTGCATGGCAGCGCGCCGGATATCGCCGGGCAGGGCATCGCCGATCCCACCGCGGCGATCATGTCGGTCGCGCTGCTGCTGGCCCATCTTGGCGAGGACGAGGCAGCCGCCAGGGTGGATCGGGCCGTCGCGACGTATCTGGCAACTCGCGGCGACGAGCGGCTGGCCACCCGCGCCATCGGCGAACGAATTGCCGCCGCGCTCTAACCTTGCTCACTTGGGGAACGGGCCGTCGAGGCCTGCCTGGCGCGGGAGCGAATAGCTTGCCGCCAGCGATGTCGGCGAATCGACTGCCGTCGCGCTCTGGTCTCCAATCCGGGCGGTAGCAGTCGGATCGGCACAAATGGCACCGCGATCAGCGGGAACAATCCGCACAGCGCCCACGCGGGCGGGTACCTGGCGGCGCTGATCAACGCGCCGAAGAGCGGGGGACCGGCGGCCGCCATGAGCCGCTGCGTGGTGTTCTGGACGCCCAGCGCGCGTCCGCTCCAGAACGGCCCGGCGAACTCGGTGATCGCCGTTGCCTCAAGCCCGTTGTCGAGCACCGCGATCACCGAGATAAGGATCATGAGCGGCACCTCGTAACGCGAACCCTGGTGATCGGCGTAGGCCAGCAGGAACAGGGTCAGGGCGGCGCCGGCGGCGATGACGGCGACGGGCTGCATTCGCGAGCCGATCCGATCAGACCAGCGGCCGACCAGAATACGGCCAAGCGCGCCGAGCAGCTGAGAGATCGTCATCACCCCACCGGCGGCGGCGATGGACCAGTGGTCGTTTCTGACCAGCCAGACGAGCATGAACGTCACGGTCACCGTCTGCGGCATCATCAGCAGCGCCGATACCACGTGGATTCGCCATAGCACCGACGACCCGCGATAGGGGCTGGCCAGTTCCTGCTCGGTGGCCGTCGCACGCGATTTGCGCGGCGGGTCTACGACGCCGACGAGGCTGACCACCGCGGCTACCGCGCACGCGATCGCCGGGAACATCAGGCCGGCGCGAGCGCCATGTTCGGCCAGCTTTGGGATGACCAGCGCGCCGAGGGCGATTCCAAGTGGCTGTGCGGTCTGGCGGATTCCCATGGCCAGGCCGCGCTGCTCCGGTGGAAACCAGCCTGACACCAGTCGCCCGCCGGCACTGTTACAGCTGGCGGTGGCCATGCCACCGAGAAACAGGAAAACGCCGATCCACAGCAGTGAATGCATGGATGCTGCGGCGTAGGCCGCCGCCGCGGTCAGGGCCGAGCCGACCGTCATGACGATCCGCTCACCCAGGCGGTCGAGTACGTAGCCCCACGCGACCAGGGTGACGACCATGCCCCAACTGGGCATCGACGCCAACAGACCTGCCTGTGTCAGCGGGGTTCCGCGCGCGGCTTCCAGCCGGGGGATCAAAAAAGCTGGACCGTTGATGAAGACAAACGAACTCGCCGTCACTGCCAGCGAGACGATGAGGATCCGCCAGCGTGCGCCCGTAGTCAGCGGGCCCGTGTCGGTCGGGTCCTTTGGCATCCGCTCATGCTCGCATGTGACACGCGCGGCTCAAAGGCGACTGTCGGTAAGAGTGCTGGATTGCGAGTGCCCCGCTGCACCCGGCTACGCCGCCCTCGCGACCCTCGCTGTGCTGATGGCGAGGGCCTGCTGCGGCCGGCTGCGCCGGCCTGACAACCCTCGCTGTGCTGATGGCGGCGCTCCTCGTCGGGCCGATCCGGCCCGAATCGTCGCCGCCGCTAGGCTCAACCGAATGCGCCTTGGTCGAATCGCCAGCCCAGACGGCGTCGCCTTCGTCAGCATCGAGGGAGACCCGGACGATTCCGGCGGGATGACTGCCCGCGAGATCGCTGAGCATCCGTTCGGCACGCCGACCTTCACCGGCCGATCCTGGCCCTTGGCCGATGTCCGGCTGCTGGCCCCGATCCTGGCCAGCAAGGTCGTCTGCGTCGGCAAGAACTACGCCGACCACATCGCCGAAATGGGTGGCGCAACCGGATCAGCGCCCGCGGATCCGGTGGTTTTCCTCAAACCCAATACCGCGATCATCGGACCGAACGTGCCGATTCGCCTGCCCGCCAACGCATCACCCGTCCACTTCGAGGGCGAATTGGCGATAGTGATCGGCCGGGCGTGCAAAGACGTCACAGCCGCCCAAGCCGCTGAGAACATCCTCGGTTACACCATCGCCAATGATGTGTCGGCGCGCGATCAGCAGCAGTCGGACGGCCAATGGACCCGGGCCAAAGGCCACGACACCTTCTGCCCGGTCGGGCCGTGGATCGTCACCGACCTGAATCCTCTCGACTCGGCCGACCTCGAGCTGCGCACCGAGGTCAACGGCGAAGTCAAACAGAACAGCCGCACCTCGTTGATGATTCACGACGTCGGCGCCATCGTCGAATGGATTTCGGCGGTGATGACGTTGCTGCCCGGTGACCTCATTCTCACCGGAACACCTGCCGGTGTCGGTCCTCTCGAGGACGGTGACACCGTTGCGATAACTGTGCAGGGTATCGGTACTCTGACCAATCCCGTAGTCCGCAAAGGAAAGTCGTGACCGCATCTGACCAAGTCCGGGTCCGGTTCTGTCCGTCGCCAACCGGCACTCCGCACGTCGGCATGGTCCGCACCGCGTTGTTCAACTGGGCCTACGCCCGTCACACCGGCGGCACCTTCGTGTTCCGCATCGAGGACACCGACGCCGAACGAGACAGGGAGGAAAGCTATCTGGCGCTGCTCGACGCGTTGCGCTGGCTCGGCCTGAACTGGGACGAGGGGCCCGGGGTCGGCGGACCGTACGGCCCCTACCGGCAGTCGGAGCGCACCGAAATCTACCGTGACGTGGTCGACCGGCTGCTGGCGGCAGGAGAGGCCTACTACGCGTTCTCGACATCGGAAGAGGTTGAAGCCCGCCACATCGCGGCAGGACGCAATCCCAAACTGGGCTATGACAATTTCGATCGTCAGCTGACCGACTCGCAGCGCGCGGCATACCTGGCGGAGGGTCGTCAGCCGGTGGTGCGGTTACGGATGCCCGACGAAGACCTCCGTTGGAATGATTTGGTGCGTGGGACCACCACGTTCGCGGGCGGCACGGTGCCCGATTTCGCGCTGACCCGCGCGAGCGGAGATCCCTTGTATACCTTGGTCAACCCGTGCGACGACGCGTTGATGAAGATCACGCACGTGCTGCGCGGCGAGGACCTGCTGCCGTCGACTCCGCGGCAGCTGGCGCTGTATCAGGCGCTGATCCGAATCGGGGTCGCGGAGCGTATTCCGGAATTCGCCCATCTCCCAACGGTGTTGGGCGAGGGAACGAAGAAACTTTCGAAGCGCGACCCGCAGTCGAATCTTTTCGCCCATCGTGAACGCGGTTTCATCCCCGAGGGGCTGCTGAATTATCTTGCGCTGCTCGGCTGGTCGATCGCCGACGATCGCGACCTGTTCAGCCTCGACGAGATGGTGGCCGCCTTCGACGTCGCCGACGTCAACTCCAACCCCGCACGGTTCGACCAGAAAAAGGCCGACGCGCTCAACGCCGAACACATCCGGATGCTCGACCCCGACGATTTCACCACCAGGCTGCGCGACTACTTGGATGTGCACGGCCACCACATCGATTTAGACGACGCGCGATTCGGCGTGGCGGCTCAGTTGGTGCAGACCCGCATCGTCGTCCTCGGTGACGCGTGGGATCTGCTGAAATTCCTCAACGACGACCAGTACGCAATCGACCCCAAGGCCGCCGCCAAAGAGCTGGGACCCGACGGGGACCGAGTGCTCGACGCCGCGCTGGCCGCGCTGGACGGCGTGGCGGACTGGACCGCGGCAAATATCGACACCGCTCTCAAGTCGGCGCTGATCGAGGGTCTGGGTCTGAAGCCGCGCAAGGCGTTCGGCCCGATCAGGGTTGCGGCGACGGGAACCTCGATCAGCCCGCCGTTGTTCGAATCACTCGAGCTGCTGGGCCGTGACCGCAGTTTGCAGCGGCTGCGGGCCGCCGTCGGCCGCCAGCACTGATGGCACTGAATGAGGAGTGCGCGTCGAGTCTTTGGTAGTCTGCACGTCGGCCCACAACGGCGGGCAGCGGCGTTCGCAGGACTCGGTTGAGGTCCGCGAAAGCGGTCTGACCAGCGGTTTTAGGCAGCCAATGGGGTATGGTGTAATTGGCAACACAGCTGATTCTGGTTCAGCCATTCTAGGTTCGAGTCCTGGTACCCCAGCAAAGTTCGTGTTGTTGTGAGCAGCCGCTAAGGCCAGTCCAAGCGATTAGGTGGCCCTTTCCGGGTGAGATATGCTGACTGCTCGGATCGGTTCTGGCCCCGTCGTCTAGCGGCCTAGGACGCCGCCCTCTCACGGCGGTAGCGTGGGTTCGAATCCCATCGGGGCTACAAAACCGAGCAGACGCAGAATCCCCCAATTTCGTGCCGAAACGGGGGATTCTGCGTCTGCTCGCCGTTGCTAGTCGTCAGCCGACCGCAGGCGCGGTGGAGCCGCCCACCGGCATGTGCGGCAAGCCGAGCTTGCGATGATCCCACGAGCGGGCCCGCCGGCTGACAATCCGCACGCCGACGCGCTTGTTCATCATCTGGTCGACCATCGGCTTCAAATCGTCGGTGTACGGACCGGTATAGCGCTCCCACACACTGACCCCGACCCGATGTAATGCGTCGGGGTCATCGACGATCTCCGCAACGCCTTCGAAGGACACGCCGCGCAGCGTGTCATAGGTATCGCCGTCCTCGATCATGAAGCTAACCCGCGGATCGCGTTTGAGATTGACCGCTTTCTGCGACTTTGCCTTGGTCTCCAGCCAGACTTCGTCGTCGACCACGGCGTACCACATCGCCGTCAAATGGGGTTGGCCGTCAGGACCAATGGTGGCAAGGGTGCCAGTACGGCTCTTGACGACGAAATCGATGATTTCGGCCTCGGACATGACGATGCTCGCGCGCTGGTTGGTTCCCATGGCGTCAGTTTGTCAGGCCGTCTGCATCGACTCTGCAGTGGTGGCATCCATCCTGCGGCCAGGGGCGGGTTTCGGCGATGCACCCGCCCTGGATGCAGTCTCGACGCCCAGGACCGAAGCGCCGATCAAAGCCGACGAGTGAGCGCGTCGGCCGCGGCCACCAAATCGGCTGCCCAACGTACGCCGGGACGTCGCCCCATCCGGTCGATGGGTCCAGATACCGAGATCGCAGCAATCACCGCACCGCGGCCGTCGCGCACCGGCGCCGACACACTGGCGACCCCGGGCTCGCGCTCGGCAACGCTTTGCGCCCATCCGCGCCGGCGCACTTCAGCCAGCACCCGGCCGGTGAATTTCGCCGTCGGCAACACGGCCGCCTGGATGGCCGCGTCGCTGTGGGCCAATAGGACTTTCGCGCCCGAGCCAGCCGTCATCGGCAGTCGTGCACCAACAAGGACCGTATCGCGAAGGCCTGCAGGCGGTTCCACTGCGGCAATGCAGACCCGCGAAATGCCCTCTCGACGGTACAACTGCACGCTTTCGCCGGTGGTCTCGCGCAGCTGGGGCAACACCGCTGAACTCGCCGCCAGCAGCGGATCGTCGACGTGTGCCGCGAGCTCGGTGACCGCGGGCCCAAGGCACCACCTGCCCTCGTCGTCGCGGCCCAGCAGGCGATGAAACTCACAGGCGGCCGCCAACCGGTGCGCGGTGGCCCTGGGCAAGCCGGTTCTCTCACACAATTCGGCCAGACCGCACGGAGATTCCGCGATGGTGTGAAGTATGTCCACGGCTTTGTCGAGCACGCCGATACCGCTATGCTGTCTCACAAGGAGATACTAGCGTCTCGCATTTTGAGATCCAATCCAGATGCCCGGCGAGCCGCGAAAGACCGAACAGAGGCGACTTCGAGATGGAATCCACTACCGGCAAGCCGCGCACGCTGGCCGAGAAGGTCTGGGACGACCACGTTGTGGTAGGAGGCAAGGATTTACAGAAGGGCACAGCGCCCGACTTGATCTACATCGATTTGCATCTGGTGCACGAGGTGACCAGTCCGCAGGCGTTCGACGGCCTGCGCCTGGCGGGCCGCCCGGTCCGCCGGCCCGACCTGACGCTGGCCACCGAGGATCACAACGTGCCCACCATCGACATCGACAAGCCGATCGCCGACCTGGTGTCGCGAACCCAGGTGGAGACATTGCGCCGGAACTGCGCGGAATTCGGTGTCCGGCTATATCCGATGGGTGATATCGAGCAGGGCATCGTGCATGTCGTGGGACCGCAACTGGGTCTCACCCAACCGGGCATGACGGTCGTTTGTGGCGACAGTCACACCTCTACCCATGGCGCATTCGGCGCGCTGGCGATGGGTATCGGAACCTCGGAGGTTGAGCACGTGCTCGCCACCCAGACGCTGCCGCTGCGCCCGTTCAAAACCATGTCGGTCAATGTCGATGGCCAGCTGCCCGACGGCGTGACGGCCAAGGACATCATTTTGGCGTTGATCGCCAAGATCGGTACCGGCGGCGGACAGGGTCATGTCATCGAATATCGGGGCAGCGCCATCGAATCGCTGTCCATGGAAGGGCGGATGACGGTCTGCAACATGAGCATCGAAGCCGGCGCCCGTGCCGGCATGGTTGCTCCCGACCAGACCACCTACGAGTTCCTGCGCGGCCGCCCGCACGCTCCGACGGGTGCGCAGTGGGACACCGCCGTCGCGTACTGGGAGCAGTTGCGCACCGACGCCGGAGCCGTCTTCGACACCGAGGTCTATCTCGATGCCACCTCGTTGAGCCCCTTCGTCACCTGGGGCACCAACCCCGGCCAGGGCGTGCCGTTGGCCGCGGCCGTGCCGGATCCCGAGCTGATGGCCGACGACGCCGCGCGTCAGGCCGCCGAGAAAGCATTGGCATACATGGACCTTCGACCTGGAACGGCGATGCGCGATATCGCGGTCGACGCCGTGTTCGTCGGATCCTGCACCAACGGTCGCATTGAAGATCTGCGGGTGGTGGCCGACATATTGCGCGGCAACCAGGTGGCGCCAGGGGTGCGGATGCTGGTGGTGCCGGGTTCGATGCGGGTGCGCGCGCAGGCCGAAGCCGAAGGGCTGGGTGAGGTTTTCACCGCCGCAGGTGCCGAATGGCGGCAGGCGGGATGCTCAATGTGCCTGGGGATGAACCCCGATCAACTTGCACCCGGGGAGCGGTGTGCCGCCACGTCCAACCGCAATTTCGAAGGGCGGCAGGGCAAGGGAGGCCGGACACACCTGGTGTCCCCGGCTGTCGCCGCCGCCACCGCGGTTCGCGGCACACTGTCCGCGCCGGCCGACTTGAACTGAACTACCCGACAGACCCAGAGGACGAAACCAATATGGAAGCCTTTCACACCCACACCGGGATCGGCGTGCCGCTGCGGCGGTCCAACGTCGACACCGACCAGATCATCCCTGCGGTCTTTCTGAAGCGCGTAACCCGAACCGGTTTCGACGACGGCTTGTTCGCCACCTGGCGATCGGATCCGTCATTCGTGCTAAACCTCAGCCCTTTTGACAAGGGCTCGGTCTTAGTCGCTGGACCCGATTTCGGCACCGGGTCGTCGCGTGAGCATGCGGTGTGGGCGCTCATGGACTACGGGTTCCGGGTCGTCATCTCATCTCGATTCGGTGACATTTTCCGGGGCAACGCGGGCAAGTCGGGTCTGTTGGCTGCCGAAGTTTCTCAAGAGGGTGTCGAACTACTTTGGAAGCTCATCGAGCAGAGTCCGGGATTGGAAATCACTGCCAATCTTCAAGATCGAAATATCACCGCGGGAACAGCGGTGCTGCCGTTCAAGATTGACGATCACACCGCGTGGCGACTGCTCGAAGGACTTGACGATATAGCCCTTACGCTGCGGAAACTCGACGAGATCGAGGCATTCGAGGCGACTTACCCGGACTGGAAACCGCGCACTTTGCCCACCTCCTGACTCCTCGGAGAGCGGCGAATTCGCCTCCGCCGCGGCGACCACACCGGGCCGATTTCTCGGCTGCGCCACCGATCAAGGGCGGCAACCGGATTGCGAAAATTCTGATTGCTGGTGCCTGAAATTGCGCGTGGCTCTTGGAAATCAAGTGGGTAAGGGTTTACCGTGTCTGCTAGTCGGTTCCGAAACGAGGACCACTGGCTTGGAGGGTTTTGGATGAACAAAGCAGAGCTCATAGATGTGCTCACACAGAAATTGGGCTCGGACCGTCGGCAGGCGACCGCCGCCGTCGAGAATGTCGTCGACACCATTGTGCGTGCGGTGCACAAGGGTGACAGCGTCACCATTACCGGGTTCGGTGTGTTCGAGCAGCGGCGCCGCGCGGCGCGGGTTGCCCGCAATCCCCGTACCGGCGAGACGGTGAAAGTGAAGCCGACTTCCGTCCCGGCGTTCCGGCCGGGTGCTCAATTCAAAGCGGTTGTCTCTGGGGCACAAAAACTTCCGTCGGAAGGACCTGCTGTGAAGCGTGGCGTCGCAACAAGCGCAGCCAAGAAGACCGCCAAGAAGGCGCCGGCCAGGAAGGCCGCGAAGTCCACGGCCCGGAAGGCTGCAAGCAAGGCTCCGGCCAAGAAGGCCGCGAAGTCCACGGCCCGGAAGGCTGCAAGCAAGGCTCCGGCCAAGAAGGCCGCGAGCAAGGCACCGGCCAAGAAGGCCAGCAAGGCTCCGGCTAAGAAGGCCGCCAGCAAGTCGACGGCCCGGAAGACGGCGAGCAAGGCTCCGGCCAAGAAGGCTGCGGCAAAGAGGTCGGCCAGCAAGGCACCTGCCAAGAAGGCGACCGCACGGCGGGGCCGCAAGTAACGCAGTAAGTCTCAGGCACAGATACCCTTCGGGTGGCAAGCGCCCCCGAAGGGTATCTGCGTGTTAGGTCGGCTCCTTCACGCCCAGTGCACCGCCGATGTGGTCGGCTGACACCAGGCGGCCCGCGGCCAGTGACAGCACCCAGGTACTGCCCTTGTGGTTGCGGGATTTGTCGGCACGTATCCCGTCGCGCTCACACCACCACGCGATCAGGTCCGGAATCACCTTGCCCTGCGAGCAGATCACCGGTGTGCCCGACCGTTCGGCGATCTGCAGCATCCGGTTTCGGGCGCGTTTGGGGTTCTTGGCGTAAGCCTCCTCGGTAAGGCTCGGCTCGTTTTCGATAGGCACACCCAGTTCGGCGGCGAGGGGTTCCAGCGTCTGGTGGCAGCGCACCCGGTCGGCCGCAAAGGCGTCGGTGGCGCCAAACGCCAGCAGCTGCGCAACCAGCGCCTCGGCCTGTGCACGTCCCTTCTTGTCCAGCGGTCGTTTAGTGTCATCGCCTTTGTAGCGTGCTTTGCTGCCCGCTGTTCCATGCCGGACCACCAGCACGGTATGCGTGTCGACCGGTTGTTTGCCAAACCGGCGCAAGACCTTTCGATCCTGCGGATAGTCGAGCTTCTTCATCGCATCGGCGAACGGCAGCCAGACCAACTCGTCGACCTCGTTACCGGGGACGAAGTTCCCGCCGGTGCTGCGCGCCGCCCAGTAGCACACCTTCTTGACGCCTCCAGCGGGTGAGGCGATCGGATAAGTCACCGTGGTCAGCCGCCGGCCAAGTACGGCACGGTGACCGGTCTCCTCGAATATCTCGCGCGCCGCGGCCACCGCAGACGTCTCGCCGGGGTCCACTTTGCCCTTGGGCAGCGACCAGTCGTCGTATCGGGGCCGGTGGATCACCGCGAT
Source organism: Mycobacterium sp. NGS41 (assembly GCF_059812725.1). Lineage (NCBI taxonomy): Bacteria > Bacillati > Actinomycetota > Actinomycetes > Mycobacteriales > Mycobacteriaceae > Mycobacterium > Mycobacterium sp. NGS41. The sequence continues at coordinate 38,555 of NZ_JCALDF010000028.1, read as the reverse complement.
TTCAGTGGCTTCCTTGGCGGTCTTGGCGGTGTTCTTGGCCGATTTGGTCGGCGCGGGTCGCCACAACACCGCGCCCGCGGCGCAGACGATCCGATTCCCCGAGCGCCGGCGGCTGGACGAGTTCTGGGGCGACACCTCAACTCCTGCAGGTCAATTCGGGCAAGGGCAATGTGCTCTTGGATGTGGCGATATGGCCTGATAACGGCGGTGTCAGGGGCTGCGGTGTCGCTCCATCAGCGATACCTGGTGGTCGCGCACGTTCTCGCCTTCCTGCGGCGCGGCGGTCCACTGTCCGTCGGACCCGAGCTCCCAGCACCGGGTGGCGGGGTCCAACGCCGACTCGAACAACTCGTCCAGTTGGGCGGTGAGTCTCGGGTCTTTGACTTGCGCCATCACCTCGACCCGACGGTCCAGATTGCGGTGCATCATGTCGGCGCTCCCGATCCAGAACTCGTCGATGGCATTGAAGTGGATGATTCGCGAGTGTTCCAGGAAGCGGCCAAGAATCGAGCGGACGACAATGTTCTCGGAAAAGCCTTCGGTGCCGGGGCGCAGTGCGCAGATGCCGCGCACCACGATCTCGACCCGCACACCTTCCTGCGATGCGCGATACAGTGCGTCGATAACCTGTTCGTCGACAAGCGCGTTCATCTTCAGCCGAATCCGCCCCTTGCCGTTTGCCCGGTGCGCGGCAACCTCCTGCTCGACACGTTCGATGATGCCCGTGCGAATGCCTTGCGGGGCTACCAAAAGATTGCGGTAAGCCAACTTACGCGAATAGCCCGTCAGCGAATTGAACAAGTCGGTCAGGTCGGCACCGATGTCGGGCGCGGCCGTCAGCAAACCGACGTCCTCGTACAGCCGAGCGGTCTTGCCGTTGTAGTTGCCGGTCCCGATGTGGCAGTAGCGCCGGATCGTCGGTCCCTCGCGGCGCACCACCAGGCACGTCTTGCAATGTGTTTTGAGTCCGACGAATCCGTATACGACGTGCACGCCCGCCTGCTCGAGCTCACGCGCCCAACGGATATTGGCCTGTTCGTCGAAGCGCGCCTTGATCTCGACCAGTGCCACGACTTGTTTTCCGGCTTCCGCGGCGTCGATGAGCGCTCTGACAATCGGCGAGTCACCGGAGGTGCGGTATAGCGTCTGTTTGATCGCCAGCACGTTGGGATCGAGGGCGGCCTGCTCGATGAATCGCTGCACGCTGGTGGAGAACGAGTCATACGGATGGTGAACCAGCACATCGCCTTCGCGCAGCGTCGCGAAGATGCTCTTGGGTGTTTCGCCTTCGGCGAAGGCGGGATGGGTGGCGGGAATGAACGTCCGGTCTTTGAGGGCCGGCCGGTCCAGGCCGTAGATCTGCCACAACGACGACAAGTCCAGCAGTCCGGGCACTTCGATGACATCCCCGGGATCCACGTCGAGCTCGCGCAGCAGTAACTCGAGCATGCTCTCGGTCATGTCGTCGGCGACCTCGATTCGCACTGGCGAGCCGAACCGGCGTCGCGCCAATTCCCGCTCCAGCGCCTGCAGCAGGTCTTCGTCGCGGTCCTCCTCGACCTCGAAATCGGCGTTGCGGGTAATGCGAAAGGCGTGATGCTCGACAATCTCCATGCCTGGAAACAGCACCGGGAGGAAGGCCGCGATCAATTCCTCCATCGGCAGGAATCGCACTTCGACTCGATCCTCGCCGTCATCAGCGCTATCCCGGGCCTCCAACTCGACGAAGCGATCGACGTTGTCGGGCACCTTGACCCGGGCGAAGTGCTGGCCGCCGTCGTCGGGTTGCCTGACGGTGATTGCCAGGTTCAGGCTCAGCCCGCTCACAAACGGGAAGGGGTGGGCGGGGTCGACCGCAAGCGGTGTCAGGACCGGGAAGACCTGCTCGTTGAAATACGTCGACAATTGGTCGCGCTCAGCCGGATCCAGATCCTCCCACGTGACGATCGAGATGCCCTCCTCGCCGAGCGCCGGCAGCACCGAATCCAGGAAGACCCGCGCGTGCCGGCTGGCGATGTGCTGTGTCTGTTCACCGATGCGGCGCAATTGCTCACGCGGGGTCAGACCGTCGGCGGACCGCACCGATAGACCCATCTGGTCGCGGCGTTTCAGGCCGGCCACCCGGACCATGTAGAACTCGTCGAGATTGGACGCGAAGATCGCCAGGAACTTCGCTCGCTCGAGCAACGGCAGTGAGTTGTCGTCGGCCAGCGCGAGCACCCGCGCGTTGAAGTCCAGCCAGCTCAGTTCGCGGTTGAGGTAGCGGTCTTCTGGCAGTTGGTCGGTGATCGCCGCGGGAGTGGCGGCCGGTGGTGCTGCCAGGGCCGAGTCGCCGGGCGACCACAGGCTCTCGTCGGGCCGCACCTCAGCTTCGATTTCAGTCACCCTGCGATCATTGCTCATCACCCATCGGTGCGGCCAGCGGTCGAACGACATCCATCGGACGTTGTTTGCCGTTCACCGGCTGGCCAGGTGCCGGACGGTCAATGCTGTGCGACGGCGCGCGCGGTTGCGGGCCCGACGCCGAGCCGGCGGGCGGCCGCGAGGTCGGCGGGTGTGTCGACGTCACATCGCAGTCCGGGCCAGGCGCCGGTGAGCTCGATGGCGCCCGAACGGCGATGCCGCGCCGACGAATCCGGCCCGAACTGCGGATCGAGTGCGGTGCCGAACGCGCAGAGCGCCGAGGTGCCGGTGCCCAGCCGGTCGGCGACGAAGCTGCGCCGGTGGTGGCGTGCCGCCGCGATCGCCTCGTGCAGCTCCTGCGTCTGTAGGGCGGGCAGATCACCTTGCAGCACAACGAAATTGGCAGACGAGCCGGAGACCGCGCCTTCCGCGGCGGCGATGGCGTGGTTGAGCGGGTCGCGATGCCCCTCGGGCGTCGGGTCGGTCAGCACCTCGGCGCCGAGGTCGGCTGCGGCGGCCGCCGCGGCTTCGTCGGGCGTGACGACGGTGATCGAGCGCAGTGATCGAACGCGTGAGGCCGCGGTCAGCGTGTCGATCAACATTGCCAGCACCACGTTCTCCCGGGTACGCGCCGAGAACACCGGTGCCAGCCTCGTCTTGGCGGCGGCCAATCGCTTGACGGCGATGATCAACGCGATATCGCTTGCACCATCGGCCTGTGTGCCGCTCATGAGGTCATCCTGCCAGCGGCGCCGTTCGTCCCCCGCGAGTGTCACGCTAGCGTGATCCAGACAGCGGAGCGTCACGCCAGCGTGACGACCGGCGACGAGACCCGGGAGCGTGTATGGCCGTTGCGGTGATGGGCGCCGGTGCGTGGGGCACCGCGCTGGCCCGGGTGCTGGCTGAGGCCGGCGGGCCAGAGACCCAGGTCATCCTGTGGGCGCGCCGCCCTGAGGTCGCCGAGCAGATCAACACCACCCGATACAACCCCGGCTACCTGCCCGGCGCGCTGCTGCCAGCGAGCATCCGTGCCACCACTGACGCCGAGGAGGCGCTGCACGGCGCGACGACGGTGTTGCTGGGCGTGCCCGCGCAGACGATGCGCAGCAATCTCGAGCAGTGGGCTCGGCTGTTGCCGCATGGCGCGACCCTGGTCAGTCTGGCCAAGGGCATCGAGTTGGACACGCTGATGCGGATGAGTCAGGTCATCGTTTCGGTGACCGATGTGGACCCGAGTCAGGTCGCGGTGATCTCCGGACCGAACCTGGCCACCGAGATCGCCCAGCGCCAGCCCGCCGCCACCGTCGTCGCGTGCAGCGACTCCGGTCGGGCGGTCGCCGTGCAACGCATGCTGAACAGCGGGTACTTCCGGCCGTACACCAACGCCGACGTCGTCGGCACCGAGATCGGCGGGGCGTGCAAGAACGTCATCGCACTGGCGTGCGGGATGGCGGCCGGCGTCGGCCTCGGCGAGAACACCGCGGCCGCGATCATCACCCGGGGCCTGGCGGAGATCATGCGGCTCGGCATAGCGCTCGGGGCCAAGGGCGCGACCTTGGCCGGACTGGCCGGAGTCGGCGACCTGGTAGCCACGTGCACCTCCCCGTATTCACGCAACCGTTCGCTGGGCGAACGCCTGGGCCGGCGTGAGAATGTGCAGGAGGCGTTGCAAGCTCGCCCCAATGGCGGGGACGGGCATGTCGTCGAGGGGGTGACGTCGTCTCAGTCGGTGCTCGCGCTGGCGTCCAGCTACGACGTCGAGATGCCACTTACCGACGCCGTGCACCGGGTCTGCCACAAGGGGCTGTCGGTCGACGAGGCGGTGGCGCTACTGCTGGGGCGCAGCACAAAGCCCGAATGAGCAACTGGTGGGGCGTTCAGCGCATCGCTTCCGTGGCCGGGGCGGACAAGCGCGAGTAGGCGCGCCACGAGCGCACAGTTAACGGCAAAAACCCCCGGTAGCGCCCTACCCGGTAGCCTCTGTAGGTTGTGACCGCATCCGAGACGCCCCCGACGTCGCGCGACCGGCGCGTGCGCGTGGCTGTCGTGTTCGGCGGTCGCAGCAACGAGCACGCCATTTCGTGTGTGTCCGCGGGCAGCATTCTGCGCAATCTCGACCCGGAGCGCTTCGACGTGATCGCGGTGGGCATCACCCCGGAAGGTTCCTGGGTGCTCACCGACGGCAACCCGAGTGCGCTGGCCATCACCAACCGGGAGCTGCCCGCTGTGACCTCCGAGTCGGGCACCGAGCTGGCGCTGCCAGCCGATCCCCGCCGCAGTGGTCAGTTGGTGTCGTTGACGTCGACGCCGGCCGCCGCCGGTCAAACGGCAGGCGAGGTGCTGACGTCGGTCGACGTGGTCTTCCCGGTGCTGCACGGGCCCTACGGCGAGGACGGCACCATCCAGGGGCTGCTCGAGCTGGCCGGTGTGCCCTACGTCGGCGCTGGTGTGCTGGCCAGCGCCGCGGGCATGGACAAAGAATTCACCAAGAAGCTGCTGGTCGCCGATGGGCTTCCGGTTGGTCCGCATGTGGTGTTGCGCCCGTCGCGGCCGACGCTGCATCCCGAGGAGTGCGAGCGGCTGGGCTTGCCGGTCTTCGTCAAACCCGCCCGGGGTGGCTCGTCGATCGGCGTGAGCCGGGTGTCGAGCTGGGATCAGCTGCCCGCCGCGATTGCCGGCGCTCGTCGCCATGACCCGAAAGTGATCGTCGAAGCGGCAATCAGCGGCCGCGAGCTGGAGTGCGGCGTTCTCGAAATGCCGGACGGCACAGTGGAAGCCAGCACGCTGGGCGAGATCCGGGTGGCCGGGGTGCGTGGACGCGAGGACGCGTTCTACGACTTCGCGACCAAATATCTGGACGAGGCAGCCGAATTGGACGTGCCCGCCAAGGTCGACGATGACGTTGCCGACGCGGTGCGGCAGTTGGCGGTACGGGCGTTTCGGGCGATCGACTGCCAGGGCCTGGCCCGGGTGGATTTCTTCCTCACCGACGAGGGACCGGTGATCAACGAGATCAACACGATGCCCGGCTTCACCACCATCTCGATGTACCCGCGGATGTGGGCGGCCAGCGGTGTCGACTACCCAACGCTGTTGACCACCATGGTGGAAACGGCGCTGGCTCGCGGCGTGGGACTGCGGTAATTTGGGTCGCTAACGCGCGGGCGCCGGGTCGATAGGGACCGCGCCGACGGTGTGATCGATCACGTCGGAGAGCTCCTGGATCGGCGTTGGTCCGGAGCCCGACGGCAGCGTCAACGCCAGGTACACCGGCCGATCCACCGTGTACCAGGTGGATCTACTCGCGTCGGCTTCCGGCTGCGCTTTCACCTGGAACCACTGCACCCGGTCGACCACCTGGATTGGGGAACCCACCACGAAGTCGGCCGGACGGTCCAGCCCGCAGCGCAGCACAACCGGCTCGCTGTCCGGGCCGGCCCGCCAAGCCGCGGCCCCTTCGGGTGCAGGTTGCGCCAAGGTCGCGCGCTCAAAGCGCCCGAGCCGCTGCGGCAGCGCAGCCGTCACGGCTTTACATGCGGGAGCGGAGGCCTGCGGCGCGACGACGCCGGGAAGGGCAACGGGCTGTGGTGGTGCCTCACGGCGCGCGGCGATGACCAGGATGACGCCGATCGCCGTCACGCCCAGCAACACCGCGGCGATGATCAGCGCGCGTGGCGGACCGTCTGAATCGGTATGCGGTGTCATCGGGCCTGTCACCTGCGTGGCTACCTCGGACTCTCATACACTGGCGCCGTCTGCCCGGGCGGGCGGGCATCCAACTTACCCGAGGTCGGGGGCGTGGAGGTGGCGTGCGCGACGACACAGCACGGGAGTCTTCGACGCTGCAGCAGCTCGGTGAGTTCGCCGTGATCCAGCGGTTGACGCGGGGCCGCCGACAACCCGACGCGGTGCTGCTGGGTCCCGGCGACGACGCGGCGGTGGTTGCTGCCAACGACGGGCGTGCCGTCGTGTCGACCGATGTGCTGGTGCAGGATCGGCACTTTCGGCTGGACTGGTCGACACCTCACGACGTCGGCCGCAAGGCGATCGCGCAGAATGCCGCCGACATCGAGGCGATAGGCGGACGGGCCACCGCGTTCGTGGTGGGCTTCGGGGCGCCGGGCGACACGCCGGCGGCGCAGGTGGATGCGCTGGCCGACGGGATGTGGGACGAGGCGGAGCGGATCGGCGCCGGCATCGTGGGCGGTGATCTGGTCAGCTGCCCGCAGTGGGTGCTGTCAGTGACCGTCCTGGGCGAGCTCGACGGCCGCGCGCCGGTGCTGCGGTCCGGGGCGAAAGCCGGGTCGTTGCTTGCCGTCACCGGCGAGCTGGGCCGTTCGGCTGCCGGTTATGCGTTGTGGCGCAACGGGATTGAACAGTTCGACGATCTGCGGCAACGCCACCTGGTGCCGCAACCGCCCTACGGCCAGGGAGCGGTGGCCGCCACCGCCGGAGCCGAGGCGATGATCGACGTGTCCGACGGTCTGATTGGCGACCTGCGGCATGTCGCCGAGGCTTCCGGAGTAGGCATCGACCTGTCCGCGGCGGCGCTGGCGGCAGACCGCGACGCACTGGCAGCGGCGGCTGAGGTGGTGGGCGCGGACCCGTGGGGATGGGTGCTGGGTGGCGGCGAAGACCACGCCCTGGTGGCCTGTTTCGGCAGTTCGGCGCCTGACGGGTGGCGTGTCATCGGACGCGTGCTCGACGGTCCGGCCCGGGTCCTCGTCGACGGCGAGGTGTGGGGAGGGCATGCGGGCTGGCAGTCCTTTTAAGGGGTAGCGAGATCCCGAGCGTGCGCAGAATGCCAGTCCACACGGAGTGTCGCTGTACAGACACGCACGCTCGCGGGCGAAAACCCCGACATCGGGGTGGCTTAGGGTGGGCCCGTGACCGTCTACGCGATCGCGCAGCTGAGATTCACTGACCGGGCAGCTTACGACCGGTACCAGGCGAAGTTCATGGAAGTCTTCCGTCGTCACCCGGGAACACTGCTGGCGGCCGACGAGTCGCCTCAGGTCATCGAGGGTCAGTGGGACCGCGAGAAGGTGGTGGTGATGTCGTTTCCCGACGAGGCCGCGTTCGACGGCTGGGCGCAATCGGCGGAGTACCAGGACATCTCGAAGGATCGCCACGCGGGCGCCGACACGGTGGTGCTGCTGGTCAAGGGTTTGCAGTGACCGCGCGGCCGCTGAGTGAACTCGTCGAACCCGGCTGGGCGGCGGCACTCGAGCCGGCCGCCGGCCAGGTCGCCCAGATGGGGCAGTTTCTGCGGGACGAGCTGGCGGCCGGGCGCAGATATCTGCCGGCGGGCCCGAACGTTTTGCGCGCCTTCACTTTCCCGTTCGACCAAGTCCGGGTGCTGATCGTCGGGCAAGACCCCTACCCGACTCCGGGACATGCTGTGGGCCTTAGCTTCTCGGTTGCTCCCGAGGTGCGGCCGCTGCCCCGCAGTCTGGCCAACATCTTCGACGAGTACAGCGCCGACCTGGGCTACCCCCAGCCGATGTGCGGGGACCTGACGCCCTGGGCGCAGCGCGGTGTGCTGCTGTTGAACAGGGTGCTCACGGTGCGCCCCAGCAATCCGGCGTCGCATCGGGGCAAGGGCTGGGAAGCGGTCACCGAGTGCGCGATCCGGGCGCTGGCCGCGCGCGCAGAGCCGATGGTGGCGATTTTGTGGGGGCGTGACGCGTCGACGCTCAAGCCCATGTTGGCCGCGGGCAAGTGCGTCGCCATCGAGTCGCCGCACCCGTCGCCGTTGTCGGCGTCGCGCGGGTTTTTCGGGTCGCGTCCGTTCAGTCGTGCCAACGAGCTGCTCGCAGGGATGGGTGCGGACCCTATCGACTGGCGCCTGCCCTGAATCTGTGCCGAGCAGACGCAAAAGCACCCGCACGCACGGCGTGTCGGGTGCTTTTGCGTCTGCTCGCGGCGGGTTAGCGCGGGGCGACGACGCCGTTGTCGTAGGCGTAGACGATCGCCGCGGCGCGATCGCGCAGGTCCAGCTTTACGAAGATCCGGCCGATGTGGCTCTTAACGGTGACCCCCGAGATGCACAGTTCGTCTGCGATCTCGTTGTTGGAGAGGCCTTTTCCGATCAGGGTGAGTACGTCCAGCTCGCGGGCGGTCAGCCCGGCGATGTCGTTTCCGTGCTTTTCCAGCGGGGTGTGGACCGCCTTGCGGTAGGTGCTGAGCACGCGTGAGGTCACCGCGGGGTCCAGGTAGCTGTCGCCGCGCGCGACGGCCCGAACCGCGCGGATCAGCTCCTCGGCAGAAGAGTCCTTGAGCACAAAGCCCGCCGCCCCCGCGCGCAGCGCGCCGGAGAGCAGCTCGTCCTCGTTGAACGTCGTCAGTGCCAGCACCGGCGGCGTCCCACCCAGCCTCCGCGTCGCCTCGATGCCGTCGACTCGCCGCATTCGCAGGTCCATCACCACGACATCGGGTTGGTGCCGGGCAACGGCGTCAGGCACCTCGTCGCCGTCGGCGCATTCGGCGACGATGGTGAAACCGTCTTTGCGGCGCAGGATTCGGCGCAGCCCGGAGCGCACCAGGTCCTGGTCGTCGACGAGCAGCACGGCGATATCAGGCGTTTCCTCGGTCATGCGGGTCATGTCGAATGACACCACCAGGGGCGCCATCCGGTGTTGCCCTCCTCCAGCGGTATTTCGGCGTTCACCGACCACCCGTCATGACTCGGCCCGGCCTCGATGGCCCCGCCGAGCAGCTCGACGCGCTGGCGCATGCCGCGCAGCCCGCGACCCTCCGGGGAGTCGGCGGCCGCAACGGTGGCCGGGAGCTGATTGTTGATGGCGAGCTTCGCTGATGCCGTCGAAATATCCAGCACCACTGCAGATCTGGAATCGGGTGCGTGCTTGGCGATGTTGGCCAACGACTCCTGGGTGATCCGGTACAGGGCGAGGCCGACCGCGGCCGAGACGCGGCTGGTGGGGCCGTCGATGCGCAGCGCGACGGCCAGGCCTGCCCGTGCGAAATCCTCGACAAGAACACCGATGTCGTCGATGCCGGGTTCGGGTGCGGTCTGCGCGGCTTTCCTTAAGCCGTTCGAGGGCCCCGAGTCCAGTAGGCCGACGGTACGGCGAATGTCGGCCATCGCCTGGCGGCCGAGCCGCTCGGCCTGCTCCAGCGCCTCGATGGCGTCGTCGACGTCGCGATCCTGCTGTAGCGCCCGCCGCGCGCCGGTCATGTGCAGCAGTGTGACGGAAAGCGAGTGGGCGATCACGTCGTGCACTTCGCGCGCGATACGCCGTCGCTCATCGGCCGCGGCATGCTCGGCTAACGCTTCCTGCGCCTGGATCTGTTCGGCCAGCAGCATCCGTTGGGTGTGCATCAGGTAGCCGATCAGCCAGCCGCCCGCGACGAACAACAGATACAGCGCCACCACATCCAGCCGGTGCAGCCCAGCGGCGGTGAGCAGCAGCGCGGTTGCCGACACCGCGGCCAGGAACCCGCCGACACCGGAGGTCAACGTACCTACGACGCCGACCATCAGCACCAGCAGCGCCGGCGCGAAATCGGCGCGTATAGGGGTTGATGTGGCGAACAGCATCACCGCCGTGGCCGTCGACCAGGTGACCCACATCAACGCGGGGCGGAACTTCATGTTGAAGAAGAAGAACGCCAGCAGCGGAGACACCGCGATCGCGGACGCGAGCAGGACGGCGGGCAGATCCGACGAAGGTCGTTGCAGTACCGCGATCGCCCCGCCGAACAGCAAAAGGCCGTCGGTGATGATCACGAACGGCCAGGTGATCCCGACCGGGATCCGCTCACCCCGTTGGCGCAGCCTCTCTCGCAGATAGCCCGTCGCGGCACGCAACATCGTCCAATCCTAAAAGAGCCGCGTGCCCGTCCACATCATGCTGGGGTCCATATCGGCCTCATACCGTGGTAGGAGACAAAGACCGAACCTCGGCACGACGCGCGGCAGCGGTCCGCATTCCTAACGTTTCGGCTATGACATGGAAACTTCTGCACGAGCGCATGGCCTTCATGGCCGAAATGATCCAGGCCGCCGAGATCGACCCAGATGCGGCGCTTGATTTGGCCGACAAGGCATCCGAGGTGTCCCGGCTGTTCGGCGACGAGGAGGGGCTGCTGCTCTCGCTGCGACAGCGTTGGCTGACGATGCTGTACGCGAGGCTGGATCAGGCGGAGTACGACGGCCTTACGGACAAAGAGGCGATGGCCGAGCTGGCCGTCGCGAATCCCGGACTGCGCGCGCTGTTGGACGCAGCTTCCCGACGATCACTGCGGCTGCGTGCGCTATCTCACGTCGACCACCGGGTCGTGGGTCTCTTCGACGGATCGACGAGCGATCGGCTGACCGTTGCGTGACCAGAAGACACGGCGATATGCGATCCTGGTCATCGGCCTCTGGGTTCTCGCGGCGGCCGTCGGCAATCTGGCTGTGCCGCAACTGGAGCGAGTCGTCGACTCGCACTCCCGGTCCTTCATGCCTCCCCACGCGCCCAGCTCGATCGCCGCCAACCGCGCCGCCCAGCTGTTCGGCCAAACTCCGAGCAACAACTTCATTTTCGTGGTGCTGGAACGAAACGCACCGCTGACATCGCAAGACCGCAAGTTCTACGACGCGCTGACGGCCGCGCTGGAATCCGATCGCCGTCATGTGTATTCGGTGACGGACCTGTGGTCGCAGCCCGCGACCGCCGCCGGTGCTCAGAGTCGCGACGGGCATGCGGTCAGCGTCATGGTCCGGCTCGCCGGCATGCTCGGCACCTCCCAAGCGCGCGATTCGGTGAATTTCGTGCGCAATACCGTCACCGCGCTGTCGCCACCGGCGGGTCTGCAAGCTCGTGTCACCGGACCCGGCGCCACGATCGTCGACGAATTCGCCGCCATCGACCGGCAGATGCTGTCGATCACCGCGGCAACGGTCGCCCTGATCCTGATGCTGCTGCTGGTGGTGTACCGGTCGCCGATCGCCGCTGCGGTCCCGCTGCTATCGGTCGGTCTGGCCCTGGCCGTAGCGCGTTCCGTCGTTGCGGCACTTGGGTTGTCCGGCACGGTTGAGGTGTCGCTGTTCTCGGTGGCGCTGATGGCGGCGATGACGCTGGGTGCGGGCACCGACTACGCGATCTTTCTCGTCGGCCGCTACCAGGAGGGCCGGCGCCGCGGTGTGGTGCCGGCGCAGGCGTTGAGCGACGCCTACCGCGCCGTCGCACCCGTGATCATCGGATCGGCACTGACGGTGTCGGTGGCGCTGGCCTGCCTGGGCTTCGCCGAGGTGGGGATGTTTCGTAGCGCCGGAATACCCTGCGCCGTGGGAATTCTCGTGACAATGGCGGCGGCGTTGACGCTGACGCCCGCGCTTATGGGACTGGCGGCGCAACGCGGAATGCTCGAACCGCGACCATCGAAGACGGCGCGGCGCTGGCGGCGCGTCGGAGCCGCGGTGGCGCGGTGGCCGGGGCCGGTCCTGATCACCGCCGGCGCGCTTATTCTGCTGGTGGCGCTGCCACTGGCGGGGCTTCGGGTCGGCTGGAATGAGCCGGCGGCCACACCTTCTGACGCCGAATCCAGCCGTGGCTATGCGGCCACCGATCGGCACTTCGCGGCCAACACACTGCTGCCCGACGTCATCACGATTGAGGCCGACCACGACCTGCGCAACCCGGCAGGGCTTATCGCGATCGAGCGGATCACCCGCCAGATCATGGCTGTTCCGGGTGTGCGGTTGGTGCAGTCGGCGAGCCGCCCGGACGGTAGGGTGCCCGAACAGGCGACGCTGAGCTACCAAGCCGGGACGCTCGGTCGTCAGTTCGGCGAGGCGGTCGACTCGTTGACCCAACGGCTGAGCCGGATCTCCGAACTGGACAGCGCGTTGGCGCAAACCCAGGCGGCGGTAAACCAACTCGGCAGCGGCCTGCGCGGCGGCAGCGTGGGACTGGCCGACATGTCCGCAGCCGCAACCGATATGCGCAGCGGTCTCGACGGGGTGCAGCGCACGGTCACCACGGTGTCGAGCTACCTGGACCCACTGCGGGACTTTGTCACCCGGACTCCGGACTGCGCCGCGAATCCGTTGTGCGAAACGGTCAATCGGGTACTGGAACCCGTCGACGGTCTGCTGCAGACCTCGACGCGCCTCGGTGACGGCGCCGCCAAGCTCACCGGCGGGTCGAACACGGCCGCCCAGGCGCTGGCGGGCATGCCGCAGGCCGTCGCATCGATGAACGCCGCACTGGCGCAAGCACGTTCGGCCACCCACGACTTGCTGGGGCTCAATGACACCATCGGGCCGCAGCTGCGCCAGCTGACCGACTACCTCACCGAGATCGACGCACAGTTCCAGGGCAGCGCCGCCTCGGGCTTCTACCTGCCGCAGCGAGCGCTCTCTGACCCGCGCTACATCGCCGTGCTGCACAACCTGGTTTCCGCGAACGGACGTGCCACCTATCTGCTTGTCTACGGCGATGGTGACGAGTGGGGAAGTGACGGCGCCAAACGGGCAGAGCAGGTGCGCGTCGCGATCAAGGAGGCCACCAAGGAGGGGACACTGACCCCGACGGGAGTCGACCTGGCCGGCGTCGGACCCGCGACAGCCGACCTGCAGCGCTCCGTCGCCCGCGACACGGCACTGCTGGTGGGAGCGGCGCTGGTACTGATTTTCCTGATCGTCATGACGATGCTGCGCAGCCCGGTTGCCGGATTGGTTGTCGTGGGTACCGTCGTCGCGTCCTACGCGTCGGCGCTGGGGGCCAACGTGCTGATCTGGCAGTACCTGTTACATCAGCCGCTGCACTGGGCGGTGGCGCCGATCGCCTTCATTGCGTTGATCGCCGTCGGCGCGGACTACAACCTGCTGTTGGCGCTGCGGATCAAACAGGAAGCGGAGGCGGGCCTGAAGACGGGCATCATTCGTGCCTTCGGCGGGACGGGCGGCGTGGTCACCACCGCGGGCATCGTCTTCGGGATCACCATGCTGGCGCTGCTGGCCAGTAGCGTGCTCAGCATCGCCCAAGTCGGCACCACCATCGCGGTCGGTCTGTTGATCGACACCCTCGTGGTGCGGGCGCTGGTCGTGCCGTCCATCGTGGCGCTGCTGGGCCGGTGGTTCTGGTGGCCGCGTCGCGTGACGGTGAAACGTACGGCGCGGGCCGAACCGCTTAGCCATACTGAGCCAGCAGCCTTGCTCGACGCTGCCGGTACAGCCAGCCGTTGACCGAAGCGAACTCGTCGTCGCGAGACTGAAAATACGCAGACCCGCCCCGGCGTGTCTTGTGTGTGGTTGCAGTGTCGCGGGTGTCGGTCGCGGTGTGACGGCCGATAGGTCAGCCGCGGACGACCTTGCCGGCCTTGATGCAGGATGTGCAGACGTTGAGCCGCTTCTTGTTGCCGCCGGGCCGCGTCACGACGTGCACGGTCTGAACGTTGGGGTCCCACCGGCGGCTGGTGCGGCGGTGGGAGTGCGACACCGACTTGCCGAAGCCGGGGCCTTTCCCGCAGATATCGCACACAGCGGCCATTCTGAGCTCCTCAAATCTCTGGGGTCCGGCAATATCGGACAAGCTCTGCCGGGACAGCCCGGACCTGCCGGGCCGTCCCAGGATAGCCGGGGCCGGGCGCAACCACCAAAACGATCCACCGCCGCAGATGCGTCATGGCCTGTGCTGTCGGGGTCGCTGGTTAGGCTCAATGCGCTGGGCTGGAGCGTAGGAAGGGAGGTCAGCAGTGGGCAGTTGCGCCGGACAAGATCGTCCGCTGGACGCATCCGCGCTGCGTGACTGGGCGCATACCGCCGTCAGCGACCTGATCACCCATATCGACGAGATCAACCGGCTCAACGTCTTCCCGGTCGCTGACGCCGACACGGGCGCCAACCTGCTGTTCACCATGCGTTCCGCGCTGGCCGAGGCCAATGCGGGCTCAGAGGGCGGCCACGGCGACGTCACCCGGGTCGCGGCCGCCCTGTCCACCGGCGCGCTCAACGGCGCCCGCGGCAACTCCGGGGTCATTCTGTCCCAGATCCTGCGCGGCATCGCCGACGTCACGGCGACGGCGGCCGCGGACCGTGGCGGTGAGCTGCCCGACATCGACGCGGCCATGCTTGGGGCGGCGCTGCGGCGCGGCGTCGAACTGGTCATCGCGTCGATGGGCGGCCAAGAGGTGCCGGGGACCATCGTGTCGGTGTTGCGGGCCGCCGCCAGGGCCGTCGAGGAGTGCGGCACAGACGGAACGGGCCTGGCCCGGGCGGTCACCGCCGCCGGCAATGCGGCGGTCGTGGCGCTGGAGAAGACCACCGAGCAGCTGGACGTGCTCGCCGATGCGGGCGCGGTGGACGCCGGCGGGCGTGGCCTCCTGGTCTTGCTGGACGCGCTGCGCACGACGATCACCGGCCAGGCACCCGCCCGCGACGTGTACGAGCCGTCGCCGCGCGCGCAGGCCGCGGAGGCCGGGGAGGCCGTGGCGCGGCCCGCACCGCAGTTCGAGGTCATGTACCTGCTGGACGGTTGTGACGCCGCAACCGCCGACGCACTGCGCGACCGCCTGGCGGACCTGGGTGAATCCGTGGCCATTGCCGCCGCGGCTTCTTCTTCACAGGCCACCGGCGGCGCTTATTCGGTGCACGTGCACACCGATGACGCGGGCGCGGCCGTCGAAGCCGGATTGGCGGCCGGGCAGCTGAGCCGCATCGTGATTTCGGCCCTGAGTTCCGGCGTCAACGGGGTGCCCGCGGGTGGCTGGACGCGGGAACGGGCGGTGCTGGCCGTCGTCGACGGCGACGGTGCGGCCAACTTGTTCGCTGACGAGGGCGCCTGCGTGCTGCGACCTGGCTCCGACGCCGTCGACCCGGCCACCGATATCAGCGCCCATCAGCTGGTCCGGGCCGTGGTGGACACCGGTGCGGCGCAGGTCATGGTGCTGCCCAATGGCTATGTGGCGGCGGGGGAGCTGGTAGCCGGCTGCACCGCGGCCATCGGCTGGGGTGTGGACGTGGTACCGATCCCGACGGGGTCGATGGTGCAGGGGCTGGCCGCGCTGGCCGTGCACGATCCGGGCCGGCAGGCGGTTGACGACGGCTACACCATGGCCCGCGCGGCGGGTGCCGCCCGGCACGGCTCGGTACGCGTCGCGACCGAGACGGCGCTGACCTGGGCGGGCAGCTGTCAACCTGGTGACGGCCTGGGCATCGCGGGTGACGAGGTGCTGATTGTCGCGGCCGACGTCGCGACGGCTGCGGCCGGTCTGCTCGACCTGCTTTTGGCTTCCGGTGGCGAGCTGGCCACGGTGCTGGTCGGCGCCGACGTGAACGGACAAGAGGGCGCCGACGGCGTCGAGGTCCTGGTCGACATTCTGCAAAAGCACGTGCACGACAATCATCCGGGGACCGAGCTGCTGACCTACTGCACCGGCCATCGCGGTGACGCGCTGCTGATCGGGGTCGAGTAGCCATGGTGTCACTGGGCGATCGGCTGCATTACCTCATCGGCGCCAACGCCGCCGACCCGCTCGACGAGGTGTTCGGCATCCGGACCGTCGACGACCTGCTGCGCCACTACCCGCGCAGCTACGTCGAGGGTGCGGCGGTGCGAGGTGCCGATGACGAACGGCCGGAAGCCGGTGAACACATCACCATCGTCGACGTCATCACCGACGCGGTGACGAAACCGATGAACAAGAACCCGCGGCGGAAATTCCTGCGTATCACCGTCGGCTCCGGCCGCAACAAGGTGACCGCCACGTTCTTCAACGCGGGTTTCATCAGCAAGGAACTCACCAAGGACACCAAGGTGATGCTCTCCGGGGAAGTCGGGTTCTTCAAGGGCGTCATGCAACTCACCCACCCCGCGTTCCTCATCCTCGACTCGCCGGACGGAAAACACCGCGGCACCAGTTCGCTGAAGAACATCGCCGTCGCCTCGGAGAGAAGCAGGGGCGAGTTCGCGATCGAGGACTTCGAACGTCGCTTCTTCCCGATCTACCCGGCCAGCGCCAAACTGCAGAGCTGGGAAATCTACCGGTGCGTGCGCCAAGTGCTCGATATCCTCGATCCGGTCGACGATCCGTTGCCTGCGGACCTGCGCGCCCAGCATCACCTGATGTCCGAAGACGAGGCACTGCGCGCGATCCATCTCGCCGAGAGCGCCGCGGTGCGCCGGCGCGCCCGCGAGCGGCTGACCTTCGACGAGGCCGTCGCCCTGCAGTGGGCGTTGATAGCACGTCGGCACGGCGAACTCTCCGAATCAGGGCCGGAGGCGCCGCGGCGGTCGGACGGTATGGCGGCAGAACTGTTGCGGCGGTTGCCGTTCGAGTTGACAGCGGGGCAGCGAGAAGTGCTCGACGTGCTGTCCGGGGAGCTTGCGGCGATCCGCCCGATGAACCGTCTGCTGCAAGGTGAAGTCGGATCGGGCAAGACGATCGTCGCGGTGCTGGCGATGCTGCAGATGGTCGATGCGGGCTACCAGTGCGCTCTACTGGCGCCGACGGAAGTTCTTGCCGCGCAACATCTCCTGTCGATCAGCGACGTCCTCGGCCCGTTGGCCATGGGCGGCCAGCTGGGCGGCGCTGAAAATGCGGCCCGGGTGGCGTTGCTCAGCGGCTCGATGACGGCCGGCCAGAAGAAGTACCTGCGGGCCGAGATCGCCGCCGGTCAGGTCGACATCGTCATCGGCACCCACGCGCTGTTGCAGGACGCGGTGGAATTCCACAACCTGGGCATGGTGGTCGTCGACGAGCAGCACCGGTTCGGTGTGGAGCAGCGAGACCGATTGCGCGCCAAAGCGCGGGCGGGCATTACCCCGCACCTGCTGGTGATGACGGCCACACCGATACCGCGCACGGTGGCACTTACCTATTACGGGGACCTGGAAACCGCGACGCTGCGCGAACTCCCGCGCGGACGCCAGCCCATCACCACCAAGACGATCTTCGTCAAGGACAAGCCCGCGTGGCTCGACCGGGCCTGGCACCGCATCAACGAAGAGGTCGCCGCGGGACGTCAGGCTTACGTCGTCGCACCCAGGATCGACGAGACCGACGAACCCGGAAGCGCCCAGTCCGGCTTGAGGCCTTCGGAGACCGCCGAAGGGTTGTTCGCCCGATTGCGGTCCGGTCAGCTGGCCAACCTGCGGCTGGGACTCATGCACGGCCGGTTGCCCGCCGACGACAAGGCCGCAGCGATGGCGGCGTTCCGTGCCGGCGAGCTCGACGTGCTGGTGTGCACCACGGTGATCGAGGTGGGCGTCGACGTCCCCAACGCGACGGTCATGTTGGTGATGGACGCTGACCGCTTCGGAGTCAGCCAATTGCATCAGCTGCGCGGCCGCATCGGCCGTGGCGAGCACCCGAGCCTGTGTCTGCTGGCCAGCTGGGTCTCGCCCGGATCGCCGGCGGCCCGCAGGCTGTGCGCGGTCGCCGACACCCTGGACGGGTTTGCCCTCGCCGACCTGGACCTCAAGGAACGCCGCGAGGGAGATGTACTGGGCCGCAACCAATCCGGCAAGCAAATTGTCTTGCGGTTGTTATCGCTGACCGATCACCTGGAAGTCATCCTGGCCGCCCGCGACTTCTGCACGGCGGCCTATGAAGACGCGAATCCGAACTCCGGATTGTCCGTGCTTGCGGCACGATTCGAGAAACCTGACCGCATCGAGTATCTGGACAAGGCATGAGGCACGTCATGAACCGCAAAGTACTGCTGTGGTTGTCGGCAATCGCGGTGCTCGCACTGGTGGTGGCCTATCAGACGCTTGGATCGTCGGCGGCCAGGCACGACAAGGAGTTCGCGGCGCGCGCCGATGTCCCGACGGTGCAGCCCGGTACCGACGTGCTCGCCGGAATCACCGTGCTGCCGCAGCGGCAGCACCGCTACGACTACCGCAGGTCGGCCTATGGCGAAGCGTGGGACGACGACAACGACGCCCCGGGCGGGCACAACGGCTGCGATACCCGCGACGACATCCTCAACCGCGATTTGGTCGACAAGACGTACGTGATCACCAAGCGGTGCCCGGACGCAGTGGCCACCGGCGTACTGCACGATCCGTATACCAACATCACGGTGATGTTCCAGCGCGGCGCCAAGGTCGGCGAATCGGTGCAGATCGACCACATCGTCCCGCTCGCCTACGCCTGGGACATGGGCGCCTATGCCTGGCCGGGACCCCAGCGGCTGCGTTTCGCCAACGATCCGGCCAACCTGCTGGCCGTGCAGGGCCAGGCCAACCAGGACAAGGGCGATTCGCCGCCGGCTCGATGGATGCCGCCGAATCTTGCGTTCGGGTGTCAGTACGCCATGCAGTTCATCGCCGTGCTGCGCGGCTACCAGTTGCCGGTGGAAGAGGCTTCAGCCGACGTGCTGCGTCAGGCCGCTGCCACCTGCCCGCCCGGCTGACCCGTAGCAAGACCGAGATGCATGCTCACTGCATGCTGACTATGCTGGATTCATGTCAGCGATCCAGATCCGGAATGTGCCCGATCAGCTAGTGCACGAACTAAAGGCCCGGGCAGCGGCGCAGCGGATGACCCTCAGCGACTTTTTACTGGCACGATTAGCCGATTTCGCCGCCGAACCAGTCCTCGACGAGGTGCTGGATCGCCTCGCCGCCACGCCTCGGCGCGAACTACTCGTGAGCGCGGCTGAATTGGTGGACGAAGCTCGATCAAAGTGATCGTGCTCGATGCTTCGGCAGCAGTCGAGCTCGTCCTTGCGACGCATCGAGGAGCGGCGGTGGCATCGCGGTTACGGGGTGAAACGGTCCATGCTCCCGCCCACCTCGACGTTCAGGTGGTTGGGGCGATACGGGGGGCCGTGGTGAGACGAGTGATCACCGATCATGAAGGGCTTGTCGCTGTCGCCGATTTCCGGAGCTTGCCCGTCCGACGTTGGCACACGGCGGCGTTCATGCAGCGCGCCTACGAGTTGCGCAGTACGCACACGGTGGCCGACGGCGTGTATGTCGCCCTTGCCGAAGGCCTCGCCGCGCCGCTCATCACCTGCGACGGCCGACTGGCCCAATCCCATGGCCACAACGCGGAGTTGCAGCTGATCGGCTGATCAATACGGCGCTGCTAAGCGCCCTCGTAGGTCTCCGGATCGGGGCGCAACCGGGTGCCGTCGTTCAGACCGTCGATCGCGTCCATGTGCTCTGATGCCAATTCGAAGTCGAAGACGTCGATGTTGCCGGCGATGTGCTCGGGCGTGGCCGACCGGAAGATGACTGCGTTGCCCAGCTGCAGGTTCCAGCGCAGCAATACCTGCGCGGGCGTCTTGCCGTATTCGGCAGCAATCGACGTCACAGTCTCGTTGTCCATCAGCCTGCCGAGTACCAGCGGCGTGTACGACTGCGTAACGACGTTGTGCTGCGCGTTGGCTTTCCGCATCTCGTTCTGGTTGAGCAGCGGGTGCAGCTCGATCTGGTTGACCGCAGGCGTGAAGAAGGCGAGATCGATCACCGTCGTCAAATGATCTTCGGTGAAGTTGGACACGCCGATCGAACGAGCATGCCCGGCCGCGTGGCTCTGGATCAGACCCCCAAACGAATTCACATAGTTGCCCAGCGAGGGTGCCGGCCAGTGAATCAGGTACAGGTCGACGTAGTCGAGGCCGAGCCGCTCCAAGCTGGCCTGGCAGGCCTCTTGAGCACTGGAGAAACCCTGGTCGGCAGTGGCCAACTTGGTGGTGACGAACAACTCCGCGCGCGGAATTCCCGACGCCGCGATGGCGCGGCCGACCGCGGCTTCGTTGCCGTAGACGGCGGCCGTGTCGATAAGCCGGCAGCCGATCTCCAGCGCAGCCGACACCGCGCGTTCGGTCTCGTCGTCGGACAGATCCGCGACGCCCAGGCCAAGCACCGGCATGGTGTTGTCGTCATTGAGGGATATGGAAGGGATAGAGGTGCCAGCGGCGCCCGCCATCAGCTCACCTGCCTGTTGGAATTGAAGGTTCGAGGGTTGGGGCCAAGCCGGGTTCCGAACACGTCGAAGTTGCTCGCAATTCGTGAGGGGTGCACCGACTTGGAGATCACGATATTACCGAGTTGAATATGCCACCTAAGCAACGCCTGCGCAGGTGTCGGCCGCATTCTTCGGCGACGGCCGTGATCGCACCCATCCGGGCCCCAGCCGGATCTTGACAATTTCGGCACCACGTACAGTTGGTCGCGGGCCGCGGCGTCGATATGTCGATAACCGCGTGCAGCGCGGCATTCGCCACCTGCTCGGTGCCTGAGGGTGCGACCTGGGAAGCATCGGGCCCGACAACGGGTATCTAATTACCGTCGTTCAGTGTGACCACGGGATCGAACAGGGGATCAGCCCATGACAAAGACTCTGCCAGGCGCGCCTGACCTCAATCTTGGAGCAAAAGGCACACCTTTGCGGTGGGCGAGCCGATTGCAAGGCAAGGTCACCACCGTCGGCGTCAAGGTGATTCCGTGGATCCCGGCTCCCGCAAAGCGGGTGCTGTCGGGCGGTCGTTCGGTGATTATCGACGGCAACACGCTCGACCCCACGCTTCAACTGACGTTGTCGGGTCTGCGGCTGGCCGGTATCGACGGGCTGGCCGTCGACGACGACCCGGTCGCCTCCCGCGCCCAGATGCGCGAGACGATTTTGGAGCTTCCGGGCCCCCAGATTCACGTCGACGTGCGCGAACTGTCCATACCGGGCCCTGCAGGCGAATCCCATGAGATCGGCGCGCGGCACTACCGTCCCGCCGGTGACGCCCCGGCGCCGCTGCTGGTCTTCTACCACGGCGGCGGCTGGTCAATCGGCGACCTGGACACCCACGACGCGTTGTGCCGGTTAACCTGCCGCGACGCCGGCGTGCATGTGCTGTCGATCGACTACCGACTGGCGCCCGAGCATCCGGCTCCGGCCGCGGTCGACGACGCCTATGCGGCGTTCAAGTGGGCCTACGAGCACGCCGCCGAACTCGGTGCCATCCCGGGGCAGGTCGCGGTCGGCGGAGACAGTGCGGGCGGCAACCTGGCGGCCGTGGTGTGTCTGCTGGCTCGTGACGAGGCCGCTGCACAGGGCGGGCCCGTCCCGGTTTTGCAGTGGCTGCTGTACCCGAGGACCGATTTCACCGCACACACTCGGTCCATGAGCCTGTTCGCCACCGGCTTCCTGCTGACCAAGCGGGACATGGATTGGTTCCATGCTCAATACCTCAGGGGTACCGATCTCGATCCGGCAGATCCGCGCTTTTCGCCGTTACTGGCCGACTCGCTGGACGGGCTGCCGCCGGCGCTGATCGCGGTCGCCGGTTTCGATCCCTTGCGCGACGAGGGCGAGAGCTACGCGGCGGCGTTGCGGGCCGTCGGGACTCCGGTGGACCTGCGGTACCTGGGTTCGCTGACGCATGGCTTCGCCAATCTGTTTCAACTCGGCGGCGGCAGTGCGGAAGGAACCAGCGAGCTGATCTCCGCGCTGCGTGCGCACCTGACCCGGGTGTGACGTGTGCCGCCGGTACGCTAGAGGCGCCGCCGCCCGTGTGCGGTCGGGACAAGCCGACACCGAAGGATCAGCAAACCTGTGGCCGACAAATCGAAACGTCCCCCGCGAATCGACCTGAAGAACCCCGACGGCAAATTCGGCCGGTTGGTCCAGATCGGGGGCACCGCGATAGTGGTGATCTTCGCGGTCGTTCTCGTCTTCTACATCGTGACGTCGAATCATGACAAAAAGAATCCTGCGCCCCCCGTCAACGGCCAGAGCGACACGGTGCGGGTGACGTCGGACAAGCTGGTCAACAAGCCCGGGACCACCGAGCCCAAAGTCGTCATGACCTTCTACGAGGACTTCCTGTGCCCGATATGCGGCGATTTCGAGCATAAGTTCGGGCCGACGGTGAGCAAGCTGATCGACATCGGCGCCATTGCGGCCGATTACTCCATGTTGGCGATTCTCGACCACCCGCCCTTCAACCCCAGCCGGGACTATTCGTCGCGGGCGGGCGCCGCGGCGCGCTGCGTCGCCGACGAGTCCAAGGAAGCGTTCCGCGTTTTTCACTCCGAGCTGTTTGACCCGAATCTCCAGCCCTCCGAGACGGCCCGCAGCTACCCCGACAACAAGTGGCTGATTGAGCGCGCCCGCGAGGCCAGTGTCAACGTCGGACCCGGCTCCAAGGTCGTCGACTGCATCAACAGCGGCAAGTACGTCGACCTGGTCGCCGGGCAGGCGAGACTTGTGGGTGTCGACGGAACTCCGGTGATCAAAATCAACGGCGAGGAATACACGTACACGCGTTCTACGCCGCAGGAGCTGGTTGCCAAGATCAAGGGGATCGTGGGCGATGTGCCGGGCATTGACACGGCCGCCGCCCCTGCGGCGTCGTGACCGCCGCGGTGGCAGCTGAGCCCGGCGAACCTTCCGCCGCGGTGCCAGTTGCTGCCCGTGAAGCGCAGGTGCCCGCGCCCAGCGCCTGGGCTGTGCTGATCGCGGGAGTCGTCGGCTTGGTGGCTTCGATGACGCTCACGGTCGAAAAGATCGACATTCTGATCAACCCGTCGTACCGGCCGTCGTGCAACCTGAACCCCATCCTCTCGTGCGGGTCGGTGATGAAAACGCCGCAGGCGTCGTTACTGGGGTTCCCCAACCCGCTGCTCGGCATCATCGCCTTCACCGTGGTGCTGGTCACCGGTGTGCTGGCGGTCTCGAAAGTCGCTTTGCCCCAGTGGTATTGGGTCGGGCTGTTGGTCGGGACCCTGATCGGTGCGGGGTTCGTCCATTGGTTGATCTTCCAGAGTCTGTACCGCATCGGGGCGTTGTGCCCGTACTGCATGGTGGTCTGGGTGGTGACCATCTCGCTGCTGGTGGTGACCGCGTCGATCGTGGCGCGTCCGATGCTCCAAGGCCGGAGCACAGTGGTGCGCGTGTTCTACCAATGGCGATGGTCGATTGCCACGCTGTGGTTCACCGCGGTGTTCCTGCTGATCATGGTGCAGTTCTGGAACTATTGGTCGACACTTATTTAGTTCGGGTGTCGCTGACCGACGACGAGGGCAAGGGGCCACGATGATCTCCAAAGTGCTGGTGGCCAATCGGGGGGAAATCGCAATCCGCGCGTTCCGCGCGGCCTACGAGCTGGGTATCGGCACGGTGGCCGTCTACGCCTACGAGGATCGCAACTCGCAGCACCGGCTCAAGGCCGACGAGTCGTACCAGATCGGCGAGACGGGCCACCCGGTGCGGGCATACCTGTCAGTCGACGAAATCGTCGAAACCGCCCGCCGGGCAGGCGCCGACGCCGTCTACCCCGGCTACGGCTTCTTGTCGGAGAACCCGGAGTTGGCCGCCGCCTGCGCGGCCGCCGGCATCACCTTCGTCGGCCCCAGCGCCGAAGTCCTCAAACTGACCGGACACAAGTCCCGGGCCATCGCTGCGGCCCGCGAAGCCGGCCTGCCGGTGCTCATGTCCTCGGCTCCCTCGGGTTCCGTCGACGAACTGGTTTCCGGCGCGTCCGACATGCGATTTCCGTTGTTCGTCAAGGCGGTTGCGGGTGGCGGCGGACGAGGCATGCGCCGTGTCAACGACATCGCCGCGTTG
This sequence comes from Mycobacterium sp. NGS41, assembly GCF_059812725.1. Classification (NCBI taxonomy): domain Bacteria; kingdom Bacillati; phylum Actinomycetota; class Actinomycetes; order Mycobacteriales; family Mycobacteriaceae; genus Mycobacterium; species Mycobacterium sp. NGS41. The sequence goes on along the minus strand of NZ_JCALDF010000028.1, from coordinate 14,627 downwards.
CCCGACGCAATCGAGGCCGCCAGCCGGGAAGCCGCGTCCGCATTCGGCGACCCGACGGTCTATCTCGAGCAGGCGGTGCTCAAGCCGCGGCACATCGAGGTGCAGATTCTGGCCGACACCCACGGCAACGTCATCCACCTCTACGAGCGCGACTGCAGCGTGCAGCGCCGCCACCAGAAGGTCATCGAGCTAGCGCCGGCACCGAACCTGGATAGCGAATTACGCGACAGAATCTGTTCGGACGCAGCTGCTTTCGCCCGCCACATCGGGTACAGCTGCGCCGGCACGGTGGAATTTCTGCTCGACGAAGACGGCCACTACGTGTTCATCGAGATGAACCCACGGATTCAGGTCGAGCACACCGTGACCGAGGAGATCACCGACGTCGACCTGGTCTCCAGCCAGTTGCGCATCGCCTCCGGGGAGACGCTCGAGGGCCTCGATCTGCGGCAGGAGGACATCCGGCCGCACGGTGCCGCGTTGCAGTGCCGGATCACCACCGAAGACCCCGCCAACGGCTTCAGGCCCGACACCGGCCGGATCAGTGCTTTGCGCAGCCCGGGCGGTGCCGGTATCCGCCTGGACGGCAGCACCAACCTGGGGGCGGAGATCAGCGCGCACTTCGACTCCATGCTGGTCAAGCTGACCTGTCGGGGGCGTGACTTCCCGACCGCGGTGGCCAGGGCGCGCCGGGCGATAGCGGAATTCCGGATCCGTGGCGTGTCGACGAATATCCCCTTCCTGCAAGCGGTTCTGGATGACCCGGACTTTCAGGCCGGCCGCGTCACCACATCGTTCATCGATGAGCGACCGCAACTGCTCACCGCACGCGGTTCGGCCGACCGGGGCACCAAAATCCTCAACTATCTGGCCGATGTCACCGTCAACCAGCCGCACGGCGCCCGGCCGTCGAAGGTGTACCCGCACGACAAGCTGCCCGATATCGATCTGGAGGTGCCGCCGCCCGCCGGGTCCAAGCAGCGACTGGTCGAGTTGGGCCCCGAGGGGTTCGCAAGCTGGATGCGGGAGTCGCCGGCAGTGGGCGTCACCGACACGACGTTCCGCGACGCCCACCAGTCGCTGCTGGCCACCCGGGTGCGAACCAGCGGGCTGATGATGGTGGCGCCGTATCTCGCCCGCACGATGCCCGAACTGCTGTCGGTGGAGTGCTGGGGTGGTGCGACTTACGATGTGGCGCTTCGCTTCCTCAAGGAGGATCCGTGGGAACGGCTGGCGGCACTGCGTGAAGCGATGCCCAACATCTGCCTGCAGATGCTGCTGCGGGGCCGCAACACGGTCGGCTACACGCCCTATCCGGACGTCGTCACGTCGGCGTTCGTGGAGGAGGCAACGGCCACCGGCATCGACATCTTCCGCATCTTCGACGCGCTCAACAACGTCGAGGCGATGCGCCTCGCGATCGACGCCGTCCGCGAAACCGGCTCTGCCATAGCAGAAGTCGCGATGTGCTACACCGGTGACCTGTGCGATCCGGACGAGCGCCTCTACACGCTCGACTACTACCTGAAGCTGGCCGAGCAGATCGTGGACGCCGGAGCACACGTGCTGGCCATCAAGGACATGGCCGGGCTGTTGCGGCCGCCGGCGGCCAAGCGGCTGGTGGGTGCGCTGCGCAGCGGCTTCGACCTGCCGGTGCACGTGCACACTCACGACACACCAGGTGGCCAGCTGGCGAGCTACGTGGCCGCCTGGCGGGCCGGGGCCAGCGCCGTCGACGGCGCCGCGGCCCCGATGGCTGGGACCACCAGCCAGCCCGCGCTGAGCTCGATCGTCGCCGCGGCCGCGCACACCGAGTACGACACCGGCCTGTCGCTAGCGGCGGTATGCGCGCTGGAGCCCTACTGGGAAGCGCTGCGGAAAGTCTATGCTCCCTTCGAATCTGGGCTGCCGGGCCCGACGGGGCGGGTGTATCACCACGAGATTCCGGGCGGCCAATTGTCCAACCTGCGTCAGCAGGCCATTGCGCTGGGTCTGGGGGACCGGTTCGAGGAGATCGAAGACGCCTATGCCGGTGCCGACCGGGTGCTGGGCAGACTGATCAAGGTCACTCCATCGTCGAAGGTGGTCGGCGATCTGGCGTTGGCACTGGTCGGTGCGGGGGCCAGTGCGGACGAATTCGCCTCCGAGCCAGGGCGATTCGATATCCCGGAATCGGTGATCGGGTTTCTGCGCGGCGAACTGGGCGACCCGGCCGGCGGATGGCCCGAGCCGCTGCGCACGGCGGCGCTGGCGGGCCGCGCGCCCGCCAAGCCCACCGAGCAGCTGGCGCCGGACGACGAGGCCACCTTGGCCTCGGCCGGCCCCAAGCGACAGGCCACGCTGAACCGGTTGTTATTCCCGGGCCCGACAAAGGAATTTGAGGAGCATCGGGAAAACTACGGCGACACTTCACAATTGTCGGCCAACCAGTTCTTCTACGGCCTGCGCCAAGGCGAAGAACACCGAGTGAAATTGGAGCGCGGCGTTGAGCTGTTGATCGGGCTGGAGGCCATCTCCGAACCCGACGAACGCGGCATGCGCACGGTGATGTGCATCATCAACGGCCAGCTGCGGCCGGTGCTGGTACGCGATCGCAGCATCGCCAGCGCGGTTCCGGCTGCGGAGAAGGCCGACCGCGGCAACCCCGGACACATCGCCGCACCATTCGACGGAGTGGTCACCGTTTCAGTGTCCGAGGGCGACGACGTGACCGCCGGGCAGATCATCGCGACCATCGAAGCGATGAAGATGGAGGCCCCGATCACTGCACCGAAAGATGGTGTCGTGGAGCGGGTTGCGGCGTCGGACACCGCGCAGGTGGAGGGCGGAGACCTGCTGGTGGTGCTGAACTGACCGCGCGGCGCAGGTGACGAGGATCATCGGCGGCGTCGCCGGGGGCCGGCGCATTGCGGTCCCGTCGCGGGGAACCAGGCCGACCACCGACCGGGTTCGCGAGGCGCTCTTCAACATCGTGACGGCGCGCCGGGATCTGACCGGCTTGGCGGTGCTGGACCTCTACGCCGGCTCGGGCGCACTCGGCCTGGAGGCGTTGTCGCGCGGCGCCGCGTCGGCGTTGTTTGTGGAGTCTGATCCCCGCACGGCGGCCGTCGTCGCCCGCAACATCGAGGCTTTGGCACTGACCGGTGCGACGCTGCGCCGGGGGGCGGTGGCTGCCGTTCTCGCGCAAGGTGCTTCGTCCCCGGTCGACCTCGTGCTGGCCGATCCGCCGTACGACATTGAGACCGCCGACGTCGACGCCGTGCTGGCCGATCTGTGCACCCACGGCTGGGTGCGGGAAGGCAGCATCGCGGTGGTGGAGCGAGCGGTGGGCAGCGCGCCGTTAGCCTGGCCGGCCGAATGGACGGTGTGGCCGCAGCGTGTTTACGGCGACACCCGGCTGGAGCTCGCCGAACTGGGGTGAGGGTTACGGGTCATCTTCGTTGTCGTCGTCGCGGAGCAGTTTTTCGGGGTGGTGGTAGGGGTTTGTTCGTGGTTGGCCGTGGTCGAGGTGTGGGGGTGGGATCCATTCGGTGTCGCCGTGGGCGTTTTTGCGGGTGGTGAAGCCGCCGGGTTCGATGAGTGGGTGGTCGGCTCCGCAGGCGAAGGCGAGGGTGTTGACGTCGGTGTGCTGGGTGGTTGCCCAGGGTTCGGTGTGGTGGACTTCGCAGTGGTAGCCCGGTACGGGGCAGCCGGGTCGGGTGCAGCCGCGATCTTTGGCGTACAGGACGATTCGTTGTGCTGGTGAGGCCAGCCGTTTGGTGTGGTAGAGCGCCAGGGCTTTGCCGTTGTGGAAGATGGCCAGGTAGTGGTGGGCGTGGCGGGCTAGGCGGATGACATCACTCATGGGCAGGATGGTGCCGCCGCCGGTCAGTGCGGTGCCCGCGGCGGCTTCGAGGTCTTTGAGGGTGGTGGTGGCGATGATGGCGGCGGGCAGTCCGTTGTGCTGGCCCAGGTTTCCCGAGGCCAGCAGGGCGCGTAGGGCGGCGTTGAGGGCGTCGTGGTGGCGTTGGGCTGCTGAGCGCAGATCGCGTCGTGCGGCCTGTTCGGGTGCGGGGTCATCGATGACGGGGGTGGGGTCGTCGGGGTTGCACATGCCTGGGGCGGCCAGTTTGGCCCAGACTGCTTCGATGCTGGCTCGGGTTTCCGGGGTGAGGTAGCCGCTGAGCCGCGACATCCCGTCGGGGCCTTGTTTGGCCAGCCACAGTCCGCGCCGTCGTGCGCGGTCGAGGTCGGTGTAGTCGCCGTCGGGATGGATGCAGTCCATCGCGTGCTCGGCTAGTTGGGCCAGGTCGTCGGGTCCGAACTGGGTGGCCTTGTCGGCCAGGTGGGCCTGGACGTGCTCGCGGGTGGCCAGGTCGACGAAGTCGGGCAGTCGGTGCAGAAAACTGCGGATAATTTTGATGTGCTCGGCCCCGATGCGTCCCTGGCGTTGGGCGGCGGCGGTGGCGCTCAACAGTGGCGGCAATGTTTGGCCGGTCAGGGCATGGCGGGGGCCCAGGTCGGCGGCCTCGGCCACCCGCCGGCGGGCCTCAGCGCGGCTGATGCGCAGTCGCCCGGCCAGTACTGCGGGCAAGCGCCCGCCCAAGGTTGTCGCATCGGCCTGCTCGCCGATCTGATTGATCAGTGCGTGGGCGGCCACCGATGCTCGGCGCGCATCCTGCTCAAGATGTTCTAGGTAGGTCAACCGTTCGGGGGTGGTCAGTGCGTCGAAGGACAGGGCGTTGACGCGCGCGCGGGCGGCGTGCAGCGCCTCGAACGCCTCGGCGATCTCCTCACGACTATCCGAACGCATGTTCGAATGCTATGCCGACCCACCGACAGGAATCGCGACCACGAGGCCACTGAAACCACAGTTACACAAGTGATTTGAGCTGATCTGACTTGGCCTGTCGAATGTCGGTATAGGTCGCTGCCCGTTTTCGCGACACCCGCTTGAAGCTGGCCCAACGCTTGTGAGGTGGACGTGTAGCGTCATCAGCCATGCGCCGCTCCTCCTCATCGCTTCGCTCTGCAGCGTCACTGGCGCGGGCCATGCGCAAGCGGGAGGTGCCCGCACTGCATCGGCGCGGGTCATGACCGGCGCGGTATGCCCGGGATCGTTTGACCCGGTGACGTTGGGCCATATCGACGTATTCGAACGCGCCTGCGCCCAGTTCGACGAGGTGGTGGTGGCGATCCTCGTCAACCCAGCCAAGAAGGGCATGTTCGACCCCGACGAGCGGATCGCAATGATCGAGGAGTCGACCGCGCATCTGCCCAACTTGCGGGTGGAAACCGGACAAGGTCTGGTCGTGGACTTCGTCAGAGCGCACGGGATGACCGCGATTGTGAAGGGCCTGCGCACCGGCACCGACTTCGAGTACGAGCTGCAGATGGCGCAGATGAACAGGCATGTCGCCGGCGTGGACACCTTTTTCGTCGCGACCGCACCGCGGTACTCGTTCGTGTCGTCGTCGCTGGCCAAGGAGGTCGCGATGCTGGGTGGTGATGTGTCGGAGTTGCTGCCCGAACCGGTGAACCGTCGACTTCGCGAAAAGCTTTCCCGTGGTTGATGATCCCCGACCCATCGTAGACAGCTTCGTGAAGGCGATGGTCGAGGATAGGTTCGATGACGGCCGCAGTCTGTTGCATGAGGATTTCGTGGTGTACGAAGCGGGCGGCCTGCCGTACAGCGGCGAATACCACGGCCCGGATGGCTTTTTCGAGCTTTTCGGAAAGATGAACGAAGCCATGGAGCTTGCACCGGGCGAAAGCGTTCAGTATCTCCTGGCGGGCGACAGTGTCGCGATACGCGGCCGGCTGAAATTCACCGCCCGAGCGTCCGGCAAGAGCGTTGAGATGTGCTTGGTCGAAATCTATACCGTCCGTGACGGATTGATCGCGGAGCTCGACGTGTACTACAAGGATCCCTCGGCGGTAGCGGCGCAGTGGCGGAGTAATTCACTGCCGGCCGTCTCGCCTTCGGCGTTGCGGGTCCTCGGACCGCGGGTTCGACCAGCGGGTACTTCAGCAGCGCCCTGAAACGCCTGCCGCGGCCGTGCTGGGATCCGCGGCGATACGCTGTAGCAATGCCACGTGGGTAGGAGTCGTCCTACGTGCCTGCGGAAATATGAAAAGGCCGACACACCGGCTCGCCACCACAGTCACAAAGGTAACACCAGGCACACTGGTAACAACCGGGATTTTGCAAGATGCCAGGAGGGTATGGCCGTGTACCGAGTGTTTGAAGCGCTGGACGAATTGGGCGCCATTGTGGAAGAAGCCCGTGGCGTGCCGATGACGGCAGGCTGTGTGGTACCCCGCGGCGATGTCCTCGAGCTGATCGACGACATCAAGGACGCGATACCCGCCGAGCTGGACGACGCGCAGGATGTGCTCGACGCCCGCGATTCGATGCTCCACGAGGCCAAGACGCACGCCGACTCCATGGTGTCCACGGCGACCACCGAATCGGAGTCGATGCTGAACCATGCCCGCGCGGAGGCCGACCGCATCCTCGCTGACGCAAAATCGCAGGCTGACCGGATGGTGGCCGAGGCGCGGCAGCACAGCGAGCGGATGGTCGGCGAGGCCCGCGAGGAGTCGATCCGGCTGGCCGCCGCGGCGAAACGCGACTACGAAGCCAGCGTCAGCCGCGCCAAAGCCGAAGCCGACCGGCTGATCGAGAACGGCAACATCTCCTACGAGAAAGCCGTGCAGGAAGGCATCAAGGAACAGCAGCGCCTGGTGTCGCAGAACGAGGTGGTGCAGGCGGCCAATGCGGAATCCACCCGCCTCATCGACACGGCGCACGCCGAGGCCGACAGGCTGCGTGGCGAATGCGACGTCTACGTCGACACCAAGCTCGCCGAGTTCGAGGAGTTCCTCAACGGCACGATCCGTTCCGTCAGCCGCGGCCGTCACCAGCTGCGCACGGCGGCCGGCACCCACGACTACGCGACCCGGTAACCGCGTTTCAGGGCCTGACGGGCCCTAGCGCTATAGGACAAGCGCCGTAGGATTTCTGCTATGGCGCGGCAGCACAGCACTACAGCGCACCGGCATCCGACGTCGCCGATGGTGGTCGACATCGCGCGGCTGGGCCGACGGCCGGGCTCGATGTTCGCCATGCGTGACACCATCCCCAGTCCCGGGCGCATCGGGCTGGAGCTGATCGCGATCGAGCGTGGTGCTCCATTGGAGCTGGATTTGCGGGTGGAGTCGGTGTCCGAGGGCGTGCTGGTGACCGGGACGGTGGCCGCACCCACCGTCGGTGAGTGCTCGCGTTGCCTGACCGCGGTCGAAGGGCACGTGCAAGTCGCCTTGACCGAACTTTTCGCGTACCCGGAGAGCGCGACCGAAGCAACGACCGAGCAAGACGAGGTCGGCCACGTCGTGCACGACACCATCGACCTCGAGCAGGCCATCGTCGACGCCGTCGGGCTGGAGCTCCCGTTCTCGCCGGTATGCCGGCCGGACTGCCCTGGACTGTGCCCCGAATGCGGTGTGGCGCTGGCCGCCGAGCCCGGTCATCACCATGACCGCATCGACCCGCGGTGGGCCAAGCTGGCGGAAATGCACGGTCCGGACATGCCGAAGACCGGGCAGGATGAGCGGTGACGCCGTCACGACAGGGTCTGCTCGACGCCCTCGGAGTCGAACTGACTGACGAGCTGGTCTCGCTGGCTTTGACCCACCGCAGCTATGCCTACGAGCACGGCGGACTGCCGACCAACGAGCGCCTTGAGTTCCTCGGCGACGCAGTCCTGGGCCTGACCATCACCGACGAGCTGTTTCACCGTCATCCCGACCGTTCCGAAGGAGATTTGGCGAAACTGCGCGCCAGCGTCGTCAACACCCACGCACTGGCCGACGTCGCACGAAACCTTTCCGACGACGGTCTCGGCGCCCACATGTTGCTGGGACGCGGCGAAGCGAACACTGGCGGAGCGAATAAGTCGAGCATCCTGGCTGACGGGATGGAGTCGCTGCTGGGGGCGATCTACCTGCAGCATGGCATCGACGTGACTCGGGAGGTGATCCTGCGGCTGTTCGGGGCGCTGCTGGACGCCGCGCCCACGCTGGGAGCCGGACTGGACTGGAAGACCAGCCTGCAAGAGCTGACCGCGGCCCGCGGCCTGGGCGCGCCTTCCTACGTGGTGACCTCCACCGGCCCCGACCACGACAAGGAGTTCACCGCCGTGGTCGTCGTGATGGAGACCGAATACGGCTCAGGCGTGGGCCGCTCCAAGAAGGAAGCGGAGCAGAAAGCCGCATCTGCGGCCTGGAAAGCGCTCGACACGCTCGAAGCTGTGGAAGCGCTGGACGTGCGCGATGCGGCGGATCATCACTAGATCGATGGTGATGACCCGCTGCGCCCGGCTTCGCCGCGCTTGCGATCACCTAGATCGATGGTGATGACCCGCTGCGCCCGGCTTCGCCGCGCTTGCGATCACCTAGATCGATGGTGATGACCCGCTGCGCCCGGCTTCGCCGCGCTTGCGATCATCACTAGATGCCCGAACTGCCTGAAGTCGAGGTGGTACGACGCGGCCTGCAGACCCATGTGGTGGGCAAGACGATCACCGCTGTTCGGGTCCACCATCCCCGGGCGGTACGCCGCCACGAGGCCGGTCCCGCCGACCTGACGGCCCGATTGCTTGGCGCGCGGATCAGCGGAACCGATCGGCGCGGCAAATACCTGTGGCTGCTGCTGGAAACCGGAAACGACGGCGACGAGCCGGACACCGCGCTGGTGGTTCACCTCGGCATGAGCGGGCAGATGCTGCTGGGCGCAGTGCCGCGCGCCGATCACGTCCGGATCTCGGCTCTGCTCGACGACGGGACCGTGCTGAGCTTTGCCGACCAGCGGACGTTCGGTGGCTGGCTGCTTGCCGATCTGGTGACTGTGGACGGCAGCGTGGTGCCGGCGCCTGTCGCGCACCTGGGCCGTGATCCGCTGGACCCGCGGTTCGATGCCGAGGCTGTGGTAAAGGTGTTGCGGCGCAAGCATTCCGAACTCAAACGCCAGCTGCTGGACCAGCAGGTGGTGTCGGGAATCGGCAATATCTACGCTGACGAAGCGCTGTGGCGTGCCAAGGTGCATGGCGCGCGGGTAGCTGCCACGCTGACCCGCCGGCAGCTGATCACCGTCCTCGATGCCGCCGCCGACGTGATGCGCGAGGCACTGGCGAAGGGCGGGACGTCGTTCGACTCGCTGTACGTCAACGTCAACGGCGAGTCCGGATACTTCGACCGATCGCTGGATGCCTATGGCCGCGAAGGTGAAAGCTGCCGGCGCTGCGGCGCAGTGATGCGGCGGGAAAAGTTCATGAACCGCTCGTCGTTCTACTGCCCGAAATGCCAGCCGCGGCCGCGGGCTTAATCAAAGATGTCGCGGCGCACGGCTCCCGCACGTGGCGATGGCAGGGCCGGATCGACAAACCATTCACGGGCAAAAATTAGGCCGAACACCTGGGGTGGCAGCCGACGCAGAACGGCGAACATGCGGGCCGCCAGGCCGGAGTTGCCGACCTGCGAGCGGTGGGCGGCAATCGCGTCCCGCTTCTGGCGCGCGAAACGGAAAACGTCAATCCGGTGAGTGATGGTCGCTCGCGGCGCGTATGCAGCGCGGGCGACGTCCGGCTCGTAGGGTGCCGGTAGTCGCAGCAGGTGAGCGACGCGACTGGTCCAAAGCAGCATTTCGCGCGGCATTGTCGCCTCGAGTACTCGTGGGGTCGCCGCAAGCTCGGCGGCCCGCTTGCCGACGCGATGAACCTGGACATGGTCGCGGTGGCCGTAGCCACCGTTGGCCTGATAGTTGAGCAGCAGATCGGCGCGTTCATCGCGCAGAATCGTCGCGAGCCGCTGCGCCGCCTCCTCGACGTCGGCTCGGCCAAACCTGACCCGCCCAGGTGGATCGGGATAGAACACCGGGCCGTAGCCACTGTCGGCATAGCCGAGGCACTCAACCCGGCTCGCTGCGAGAATGCCTGCACTCGAACGTAATTCGTCCAGCCGCACGTCGTCTTCGTCGTTGTCGATCCGCCCGTCAGTCGCGGTGACGATGACCACGCGATGGCCGGCAGCTGCCGCCCGTGCGAGCGTGCCGCCGGTGAGGACCACTTCGTCGTCGGGATGGGCGTGGAAGGCGACGACGGTGGCCATGCAACGCAGTATGCCTGCCCGCCGCAGGCGCCGAAACCGACGCTAGCGCGTTGCTCTCTCGGACTTTTCCGCGCTGCTGTCGATCTCGACGCGAAAGCCACCCGGTAGAAAAGAGCCATGACGCAACTGTGGGTCAAACGCACCGGAACGCGCCGGTATACGGGACACAGCTCAAGAGGCGCGCAGGTACTCGTCGGCTCCGAGGATGTCGACGGCGTTTTCACCCCGGGCGAGCTGCTCAAGATCGCGCTCGCCGCGTGTAGCGGGATGGCCAGCGACGAGCCGCTGGCCCGTCGGCTCGGCGACGACTACCGGGCTGTGGTGCGGGTGTCCGGTCCGGCCGACCGTGACCAGGAGCGCTACCCGCTGCTGAAGGAGACCCTGGAATTAGATCTGTCGGGAGTGTCTGCGGAGGACAAGGAGCGGCTGTTGGTCGTCGTGCAGCGCGCCGTCGACCTGGTCTGCACCGTGGGGCGCACGCTCAAGTCGGGAACCACCGTCACGTTCGAGGTCGCTGATGCCGGACCCGTCGAATCCTGAGGTCCGGCTCACCGCCTGGGTGCACGGGTACGTCCAGGGAGTCGGCTTTCGCTGGTGGACGCGGTGCCGGGCGTTGGCGCTGGGTCTTACCGGTTACGCCGCCAACCAGGACGACGGCCGTGTGCTGGTGATAGCCCAGGGGCCGCGCGAAGCGTGCGAGAAATTGCTCGGACTGTTGCAGGGCGACACCACGCCCGGTCAGGTCGACAAGGTCGTCGCCGACTGGTCGCAGCCACGGGAGCGGTTCAGCGGGTTCGTCGAGCGGTAATCTGGCCCCTCGTGTACCTCAAGAGTCTGACGCTGAAGGGTTTCAAGTCCTTCGCATCGCCGACGACTCTGCGTTTCGAGCCGGGCATTACCGCCGTCGTCGGCCCTAACGGCTCGGGCAAGTCCAACGTGGTGGATGCCCTGGCCTGGGTGATGGGGGAGCAGGGAGCAAAGACGTTGCGCGGCGGGAAGATGGAAGACGTCATCTTCGCCGGCACCTCGTCGCGCGCGCCGCTGGGCCGCGCCGAAGTCACCGTCACGATTGACAACTCCGACAACGCGCTGCCCATCGAGTACTCCGAGGTGTCCATCACGCGGCGGATGTTCCGCGACGGCGCCAGCGAGTACGAAATCAACGGCAGCAGTTGCCGTTTGATGGATGTTCAGGAGCTGCTCAGCGACTCCGGCATCGGCCGCGAGATGCATGTGATCGTCGGGCAGGGCAAGCTCGACGAAATCCTGCAGTCACGACCCGAGGATCGCCGGGCGTTCATCGAAGAAGCCGCCGGCGTGCTCAAGCATCGCAAGCGTAAAGAAAAGGCGCTCCGCAAACTCGACGCGATGTCGGCGAACCTGGCCCGGCTCAGCGATCTGACCACCGAACTGCGGCGTCAGCTCAAACCGCTGGGCCGGCAGGCCGAAGTGGCGCGCCGCGCCCAGACCATCCAGGCCGATCTGCGTGACGCCCGGCTGCGGCTGGCCGCCGACGACCTGGTCAGCCGGCAGGCGGAGCGGGACGCAATCTTCAAGGCCGAGGAGGCGATGCGTCGCGAGCACGACGAGGTCGCCGCCCGGCTGGCGGGGGCGTCTGGGGAGCTCGCCGCCCACGAGGCAGTGCTGGCCGAGCTCTCGGAACGCGCCGAGTCCATCCAGCACACCTGGTTCGGGTTGTCGGCGTTGGCCGAACGGGTGGGCGCCACGGTGCGCATCGCGACGGAACGCGCGCAGCATCTTGATGTCGAGCCGGTAACCAGCAGCGACACCGACCCCGACGCATTGGAGGTCGAGGCCCAGCAGGTAGAGATCGCCGAGCAGCAGCTGCTGGCGGAGCTGGCCGCGGCGCGAAGCCGGCTGGACGCCGCCCGGGCGGAACTGGCCGACCGTGAGGCCCGCGCCGCGGAGGCCGACCGCGCCCATCTGGCGGCGGTACGGGCCGAGGCGGATCGGCGGGAGGGGTTGGCGCGGCTGGCCGGCCAGGCCGAGACGATGCGGGCGCGCGTCGAGTCGATCGACGACAGCGTCACCCAGTTGTCCGAGCGCATCGAGGAGGCCGCGGCCCGCGCGCAGCAGACCCGAGCGGAGTTCGAAACCGTGCAGGGTAAGGCAGGCGAACTCGATCAGGGCGAGGCCGGCCTCGACGAGCACCACGAGCGGACCGTGGCCGCGCTGCGACTGGCCGACGAACGCGTCGCCGAGCTGCAAGCCGCCGAGCGGGCCGCCGAACGTGAGGTGGCGTCGCTGCAGGCCCGCATCGATGCGCTGTCGGTTGGGCTCGAGCGTAAGGACGGCGCGGCGTGGCTCACCCAGAACCACCGCGGTGCAGGGCTTTTGGGGCCGATCGCCAAACTGGTGAAGGTCCGCTCGGGGTATGAGGCAGCGCTGGCCGCGGTGCTCGGATCGGCGGCCGACGCCGTGGCCGCCGACAACCTGGGCGTTGCGCGTGTCGCGGTCGCTGCCCTCAAGGAAGCCGACGCGGGCCGCGCGGCGCTGGTGCTGGGCGACTGGCCGGCCCCGGAGGACCGCCCGGCCGCCGAGCTGCCCGCCGGGGCGCTGTGGGCGCTGGACCTGATCGACGCGCCGCCGCGGCTGCGGGGCGCGATGATCGCGATGCTCTCCGGTGTCGCGGTGGTTCCTGATCTGGGCGCAGCACTGGATCTGGTGACGATCCACCCGCGGCTGCGTGCCGTCACGGTTGACGGTGACCTGGTGGGCGCCGGCTGGGTGAGTGGGGGTTCGGACCGCAAGCTGTCCACCCTGGAGGTCACCTCCGAGATCGACAAGGCCGGCGGTGAGCTGGCCGCCGCCGAAGCGCAGGTAGCTCAACTGACCGCGGCCTTGTCCGGCGCGCTGGCCGAGCAGGCCGCCCGGCAGGACTCCGCCGAGCAGGCATTGGCCGCGCTCAACGAATCCGACACCACCATCTCAGCGATGTACGAGCAGCTCGGCCGCCTCGGGCAGGACGCCCGCGCCGCCGACGAGGAGTGCAGCAGGTTGCTGCGGCAGCGCGAAGAACTGGAAGCCGCGCGCGCTCAGACCCTGCAAGAGGTCGTCGAGCTCGAGACGCGGCTGCGCAACGCCGAAGCGACCCAGCAGGTGTACGAAACCGAGCCGGTCGATCGGCAAGAAATCGGCGCTGCCGCCGAAACCGCCCGCGGTGTCGAAGTCGAAGCCCGGCTGGCGGTGCGAACGGCCGAGGAACGGGCCAACGCGGTGCGTGGACGCGCGGATTCGTTGCGTCGCGCGGCCGCTGCCGAACGCGAGGCGCGGGTGCGGGCCCAGCAAGCCCACGCCGCACGGCTGCGCGCGGCCGCCGTGGCCGCGGCGGTCGCCGACGCCGGGCGACTGCTGGCGTCGCGGCTGAACCAGGTGGTCGACGCGGCGTCGCAGATGCGTGATGCCCTGGCCGCGGACCGTCACCAGCGGTCCGAAGCGCTGGTGACGGTCCGCGGCGAGGTGAACGCGTTGAACGCCCGAGTGGCGATGCTCACTGATTCGCTGCATCGCGACGAGGTGGCCAACGCCCAGGCGGCACTGCGAATCGAGCAGCTGGAGCAGACCGTGCTGGAGCACTTCGGCATGGCGCCGGACGACCTGGTCGGCGAGTACGGTCCGCATGTCGCGCTGCCGCCGAGCGACCTCGAAATGGCCGAGTTCGAGGAGGCGCGAGAGCGTGGCGAGCAGGTGGTGGCGCCGGCGCCGATGCCGTTCGACCGGCCAACCCAGGAGAGGCGGGCCAAACGCGCCGAGCGTGAGCTCGCCGAGCTGGGCAGGGTCAATCCGCTGGCGCTGGAGGAGTTCGCTGCGCTGGAGGAGCGCTACAACTTCCTGTCCACCCAACTCGAGGACGTCAAGGCTGCCCGCACGGATCTGCTCGACGTGGTCGCCGACGTCGATGCCCGCATCCTGCAGGTGTTCAGCGACGCATTCGCCGACGTGGAACGCGAATTCCGCGGCGTGTTCACCGCCCTGTTCCCCGGCGGCGAAGGCCGGCTGCGGCTGACCAACCCCGACGACATGCTCACCACCGGCATCGAGGTGGAGGCGCGACCACCCGGCAAGAAGATCACCCGGCTGTCTTTGCTGTCCGGCGGCGAAAAGGCGCTGACGGCGGTGGCGATGCTGGTGGCCATCTTTCGGGCCCGCCCGTCGCCGTTCTACATTATGGACGAGGTGGAGGCCGCCCTCGACGACATGAACCTGCGCCGCCTGCTGGGGCTGTTCGAACAGCTGCGTGCCCATTCGCAGCTGATCATCATCACGCACCAAAAGCCCACGATGGAGGTCGCTGACGCGCTGTACGGCGTCACCATGCAGGGCGATGGCATCACCGCGGTGATCTCGCAGCGGATGCGCGGCCAGGAGGTGGATCAGCTGGCCTCGACGTCTAGCTAGGGTTCGACGGCTTTCGGCGTGAATCCTGGGCTTTCGGAGTGAACTGGTGGCGGAATTTCGGC
>NZ_JCALDF010000027.1:0-67246 GCF_059812725.1 Mycobacterium sp. NGS41 | reverse complement strand
TGTCCGAAAAGCATTTCGGGTAGGCATTTGTTCATGGCCGAACTCGCCCGAACCAGCGATCACGAATCACTCGGTGACGTAGAAAGGACCCCCAGAATCGTCGCGGTGGCGGCCGCTGTCGTGGTTTTCGTGGTGGGTCTGAGCAATTTCGCCCTTGGGCAGGTGGGGCTCGGTGTCGCCGTGGTCAGCATCGGGCTGCTGGTCTTCGGGGCCGGTCTGAGCTGGCTTGCCATGGAACGCAGGCGAATTCGCCAAGCCGAGCGGGAATGGCTGGTCAACCACCCAGCGCGGGACAAACCTGCTTGACCCAGTCGTCAAGGACTTTGTAGTTCTGCGGGTAGCCGGGGTCATCGAAGTGAGCTCCGCCGGCACCGACGAAATGTTCAATCGACTGCTTGACCGATGTCGGCGGGTGATAGCGCTCCAGGGTGTCCGCGGCCTTTTGTGTGCCATCTCTGCCCGGCGCCGCCAACAGATCCACGTTTGCTTCGCTGATGTCACCACATTGGCGCGAAGTCAGCGGTGCGGCGGGCGCCGTACCAGTAGTGGAAACTCTAGCTGCCCCCGGCGTCTTGCCGCCTGAGCAGCCCGCTATCAACGTGGCGCTGGCCGCGCCGACGAGGACAGCCGTGCGCAACAGCCGTTTTGACATGCCACCTCTACTGCAGCGCGGAGAGGTTATTGATCGACTTACGAACGTCGGAGCGCAATACCCTGGCGACCAGATTCCCGATCGGTCCGCTCAGCAGGCCGCCTTTCAAATCCGCGACGAGATGGAAGGTGGATCCGGGATCGTCGTCGGTGACGCCCATCGACAGCGCGATGCGAATTCCGCCGCGGCCGCGGCCCTGCAGCTCAATCGATTTCGGTTCGTCGTAGCGGGTGACTTCCCAGTGAATGATGTTGCGGAAACCCTTGACCTTGATCAGCGACGAAATACACGTGCCCTCCTCGATCTTCGACGGAACCTCGCCGCGCCAGCCGCCGAAAATCGTCATCCACTCTTCGAATCGGCGTAAGTCGGATGCCAGTTTCCAGGCCGACTCCGGCTCCAGATCCGATGACGTCGAAACGTCTACACGTGCCATATTTTTTCCGCTTCTCGTCTGAGGTGGGCAAAATGCGCGAAACGCGCTCTCCGGCGGATACCCGCACGCTAGGACCCGAAAACCCGGGCGAATCCGTCCTTGACCGCTAGGCGCCGTCCCAGGTGGTGTCCAATTGGTGCGCCACGTCGATGACTTGCGCGGCCTGCGACTGTGGGGAATCGATTTCGTCAGCGACGTAGTGGGCGATGAATCGGCGGATCTCCCCGTCGACGCCCGCGAGAATGCGCAACACCTCACCGCGAATGGATTTGGACGACACGTTGACGGTGATGTCGGAGGGTCGCGGTTTCGCCACGTCGACGATCAGGATCAGCGGCGTTGCCGCCCGCGCCGTAGCCTTCAACGCTATGTCTCCGGTGACGGTGAATCGCTGCTTGTCGAGCCGCAAGTCGAGGAGCAGATCGATCGACAACGGGATGTGGATGATGAATGTGATGCTGTCACCGAGGCGACGAGTAACCCGCGGGTCTTTGACCTTCACATTGGCGCTGACCTTGGCGATCCCCCCGGGTCCCTGAGCGATAGGCTCCATCGCGAACTCGGTGCCGGCGAAATCGTCCAACGCGGCGGCGACGCGCTCGGGGGTGACGGCGTATTCGAAAAACCTACGGCCGAACTCTTCGTAGGTAACGTAGTCGAAGTTTTGCATAGGTTTATACCGTCTCACGTTCGGTGCGGTAATGGCCGCTGATCCGCTCGCGTGGCGACCAGGGGGGCCGGAATTCAGCCCTGGACGAGGCCCGATAACCCTCCGCGGCGGGCCACGACGCCCGATCGTCCCGAGGTGTGTGATTCGTCGCCCGCTGGTCGGCGTGTGAAGAAGGCCACAAACGGGGCTCTTCGATTCGGTGTGTCGGGTGGCAAGCTGCCAGGCTTGGAAAAACTGGAGGTGTTGGAATCTCATGCGCGCGCATGAATCAACTGAGTCGCGCTCGGCCGCATCCAGGGTAGAGGGGCTGCTGACCTGGCTCGGCGGCGGGCACTGGCGCGAGCTAGGTGAGCGTCACGAGAGGACCGCCCACGCGGTGGCCGGTGTCGTGGTGGTGTGCGGCGCCGCGCTGGCCTGGCTCGTCGCGAGTCTGGCCGTCAGCCAGTCGGCGCGGTGGCCGATCTGGGCGCTAACCGGTCTGGGTCTCGTCTTCGGGATGCTGATCGGCGCGGTGAGCCGCGGCATCGCCGGCGGACCCGCGCGGACGATTTCGAGCGTCCTGGGGCGCGGGACCGTGGCGGTTGCCGTCGGCGTCGTCGTGGGTGAGCTGGCCTCACTCGTCATGTTCTCCAGCTCCATCGACCGCCGTCTCGACGAGCGAGCCGCGATGAGCGCCGAATCGACACCCGCGGTGGCGCACGCATCGGCCACTCTGGACCGCACCCGCGGCGAGCGCACTGCGCTCGACAACGCCGTGGCACACGCCCGCGGTCAACTGGACAACGCCCTGGTGGTGGCGCGCTGCGAATACCACCCCACCCCGGGCTGCCCGCAGACCCGGATCACCGGAATTCCCGGCACCGGACCCGAAACGCGAACGGCAAACGAACTTCTGGATGACGCGCGGCGCGAGCTGAACGATGCCACCGCGACTCGGGACCGCGAAGCGCCCGGGCTGGACGCGAAGGCCGCTCACGACGAGCAGGCCCTCGCCGAGGCGCGACACGGCGCGATCGCTAACAGGGGCGGCGGGCTGGGCGCGCGCTGGACCGCTTTGAACGACCTCACGCTCGCCGGCACGGGGGCGATACTGCTGCGGCTGCTGACAATCGCGTTTTTCGCGTTGCTGTATCTGCTGCCGCTGATCCTGCGGCTGTGGCGCGGCGAGACGACCCACGATCGCCAGTCAACCGCGCGGGCGGACCGTGAGCGCGCCGAACTCGAGGCCGACACCGCCATCGCACTCAAGCGCGCCGAGGTGCGCCGCGAGGCCGAAATCATGTGGGCCGAGCATCAACTCACTCAAGCCCGCCTCGCCATCGAAGCCCAGATCGAAATCGACCGCGAGCAGCAACGCCGTCGAGTCATCGCAGCCCTCGACGGCCCGGATCGGCCGGTCCGGGCTTTTTCTGGTGTAAAGGCGCAGCGTACTTTCGAACCAGTGGAGGAAGACATGTACCTGCCGATCGCCGCCGAGGCCGAGGCGGCCAGTCGCGCAGCCGCCCAATTACCCGCTGCCCCAGCGGATACCGTGCGCGAAATTACGGAGAACCTGCCGGCACCGGCCGAATCGGGCGGCGCCGTCGAGCCGCATCAAGAGCTCGACGAGCGTACGACGGGTGCCCCGCTGATCCCGTCAATCCCAAACGCCACCAAAGCGGCGGCTCGCTGGATCCGCCCGCTGGTGCCGCCGTTCGTGGCTCGGGTGATCGACAATACGACGCAGCCACTACGCAGCGCGCGCCAAGTGTTCGAAGAGGTCGAGGAGATCGCGTTTTCGCTCAAGCGCACTCGCAAAGTGACGGTGAACTCCGAGAGTTCCGATCCCGGCCACCTCCGGGCCGGTTCGCAGCCGGAGCCCACTTCGGCAGCTGCCGATCATGCGGCTCAGACCGGGCGCATCCAATCGTCCCGCGACCACGCCGATTCCTGGAATGCCGGGAACTACGGCCGGATTCCGGCCAATGACGGGTACACGTCGTTGGGCCGGGCAGCAGCGGACGATCGGCACGGCTTGTCGCTCGAGTCGACAGAACGCGACGGCCGGCGTGAGTTGATCGAGCGGGAAGGCCCACCGCAACTGCGGTCACCCGAAGGCCCGCGGCAACTTCCGCCCGCGGAGTAGCACCGCTGGCCGTCGCTACTTGACGGCCAGCTCAATACGCTCGAGGCGGCGGACCAGGATGCTGGGTAACCATCGTCCGACATCGACGGCCTCGATCACCGAGGTGCGGTCCAGCAGCAGCCGCAGCACGATCTGAGCCTCCAGACGCGCCAGCGCCGCGCCGACGCAGAAGTGCGCTCCCTTCCCAAAACTCAGGTGGCCCTTGGCTTCTGCGCGGTCGAGGCGAAACTCGTCGGGTGTTTCGAAGTGTGCTGGGTCCCGGTTAGCCGCGCCCCACAACAGCAGCAGATGCGAGTCGGCGGGCAGGTCGACGCCGGCCAGTGTGGTGTCGTTTCGTACGTGCCGGTAGTGGCCGCGGAACGGCGACTCGTAGCGCAGCGTTTCCTCGATGAATGGCCCTAGCAGCTCAGGCTTTTCGCGCACCTGCCGCTGGATGTCGGGACGGCAGGCCAGGATCCAGGCCGCACTGCCGAGTAGTGAGGCGGTAGATTCGCCGCCGGCCGCGAACAGCGTCACCATCATCACCTGTGCGGTGACCATGTCCAGCTGGCCCGACGCGCAGGCGGTGGCCAGTTCGCCGAGCAGGTTGTCCTGCGGATCGGCGTCGCCGGTCTGTCCCGCCTCGCCGAAGCGCTCGGCGATATAGCCACTGAGTTCCAGCACGGCCGCGCCGGCGGCGGCCAGCTGATCCTGGTCGACCAGACCTTCGAGCAACTGGGTGGCCGCGTATCCCCACTTCACCAGCTGGGCGACGTCGGTGTCGGGAACGCCGATCAGGGCCGCCACGACCATCATGGGCAGCCGGTTGGCCATCGCGCCCATCCATTCGATGCGTCCATTGCGTAGGCCCTCGTTCCACAGGTGGTCCGCGGCCTTCGTGGCGAACTCCTCCATGGCCCGGATACGCCGCGCCGCCAGATGGCGTACCAGTAGCTTGCGGTGCAGTGCGTGCGCGGGGTCGTCGGCCGTTGCCAGCACGTGGGTAGGCCCGCCGAGTGGGTCCATCTCAAATGGCTTGACGCTGCCCTCATCGGTGAACGTCATGGTCGCGGTGAGGTTGGACGAGAAGTCCCCCGGACGGTTGATGGCGTCGATGACCCCATCCCAACTGCAGACGGCATAGAACTGCGAGTCGCCGATTCGGCATACCGGGCCCGCGGCGCGCATGCGCTCGTAGAGCGGGTACGGATCCTGCAAAGATTCGGCAGCGAAGAACGCGATGGCCTCGTCGGCGACGGT
This sequence comes from Mycobacterium sp. NGS41, assembly GCF_059812725.1. Classification (NCBI taxonomy): domain Bacteria; kingdom Bacillati; phylum Actinomycetota; class Actinomycetes; order Mycobacteriales; family Mycobacteriaceae; genus Mycobacterium; species Mycobacterium sp. NGS41. The sequence continues at coordinate 62,124 of NZ_JCALDF010000027.1, read as the reverse complement.
CATTTGCCCAGGCTGATCGGAGGATCGCCGCACGTCAACGGCATCGCATGAAGCTGAAAACCGCCGCCCTGGCAGACCACCTGCGTGTTGTCTCACTGGGGGCCCGGACCTGCGGCTCCGGTGAGAAAGGTTGCTATATTCATCTCACTATGAGAAATTCAACCTCTTGGTTCTCGACGTGAAGGGCTGACAGTGCCTCGTGACGATTGGCTGGTAGGCGGCGATCGGCGTGCGATTGCTGCAGAACGCATCTACGCCGCCGCCACCGAGCTCATCGCGCAGCAGGGGCTGGACGCATTCGACATCGACACTCTGGCCGCCCGCGTCCACTGTTCCCGGGCGACCGTCTATCGATACGCCGGCGGCAAAGCCGAGATCCGCGACGCGGTCCTGACCCGTTCCGCGGCCCGCATCATCGACAGCGTCCGTTCGGCGGTCGAGAACCTGAGCGGACCGGAGCGAATCGTCACCGCCATAACCTTGGCACTCAAGCGAATTCGCTCGGACCCACTGAGTCAACTGATGATCGGCTCGGTCCGGCGCATCGATGCGATGAGCGGGCTGACGGCATCTCCGTTGCTCGCCGGCATCGCCAGAGATCTTTCCGGGCTCGCCGACAGTGATCCGCAGGCGGCGCACTGGATCGTGCGCGTGGTGCTGTCACTGGTGTACTGGCCGGCCGGCGATGACGAAGCCGAACGCCAACTGGTGCAACGGTTCGTCACACCGGCATTTGCCGAAAGCCGTTAAGCCGCTTATTCGCTCTAGCGCGGGCTAGGACAGTGGCGCCCGCGGTACTTCCCCACTACCGCGGCCGTCCGCTGCGTTCAACAGGTCGAGACAGCGGCCCGTGCGAACAGCGGGCCCCATTCATGGCGGGCCGCAGACTGTGCCTCGCTGAAGCTGGGTGTCTTCTCGCCCTCACCCGCCAGGTGGACCAGCGCCCACGCCATGGCGAACACCGGCACCTTGTGCCGTATTGCGGCGCTGTGCAACTCGTCGAATGCGGTCTCTGACGGACAGCGCCGCAGGCCGATGAGAATGCCCCGCGCGGTGTCGAGAATGCGACCCGAGTTGTGGCCGCACGACAGCTGGGACGGAACCCAGTTAGCCATCATGAAATGGATACCTCCTGTTGAGCGCTATCGATGTCGCCGACTTCGCGACCACGATCCCCGACAGCGCCCTGTGCAATGATTTGGGTAGCGATCCCTTTGCGCCAGACCAACACCGGAATCGATACCGGCTTGTGACGGTGTTGATATCGACGGCACACCAGCCGACTGCGCGTAATAGCCAGTGACAGAACGTGTTTAGGGCTCAGCGCGGCGCTGTATCAATTTCCCAGCACTCGCATGGTGTAGTCGTTGCGAAACATCCGACTCGGGTCCAGGCGGTCGCGGACCGCGATGAATCGATCCCAGTCGGGATAGCGCTCGCGAAGCGTGCCGGCGGTTTGATAATGACGCTTGCCCCAATGCGGCCGGCCCGCATAGTCGTTCATGATCTCCTCGACGGCGCGAAAATACGTCTCGAACTCCATGCCGGTGTATTGGTGCACGGCGATGTAGCAGGTGTCACGCCCGTGCGCAGTCGACAGGAAGGCATCGTCGGAGGCTGCGAAACGCACCTCGATCGGGAACATGATCGGCAGTTTGCGACGGTGCACCGCATCGATGACGCGGCGGACAGCCTCCTGGGCATGCTGGCGCGGGATCGCGTACTCCATCTCGGTGAACCTGACTCTGCGCTCGGTTGCGTAGACCTTGTACGCGTGGTCGCAGACGGTGGACGGCAACATCAGGCTTGTCAGCAGTTGGTTGAGTCGTGCGGCCGCGCTGGGGAACCGGCGACCGGTCCGGCAGATCAGGCTGAGGCTCGCGTTTTCCACGTCGTCGCTGATCCTGCGTTTCCAGGTCGGTGTCGGCGTGGGCTCTTCGGTACCGCGCTTCGTCGTGCGTGTCAAAGCGGTTTCGGCATAGGGGAATACGAAGAACTCGAAATGGTCGTTGCCGTCGACGAACTCGTCGAGGCGGTCCAGCGTGTCGGCCAGCGAGCCCCGCTCGTCCCGACGATGTAGCGTGTAGAGCGGCACCGTCTGCACCGTCACCTGCGAGATGACCCCCAGCGCGCCGAGCGAAACCCGCGCCGCCAGAAACGCTTCCGGTTCCGAATCTTCCGACAACGTGAGCACCTCGCCGCCGGCGGTGACCAGCCGCATGGAGACTATCTGCGCCGACAGGTTGGGAAAGCACGCCCCAGTCCCGTGTGTCGCGGTCGCGGTCGCACCGGTGATGGACTGCGCATCGATGTCGCCCTGGTTCGCCAGGCCCAACCCATGCGCGGCCAACTGCGGTCCCAGCGCGTGCAGCTTCGCACCACCCTCGATCGTCACCATCGCGCTGGCCGTATCGGCGTCGACGACGCGCTGCAGGCCCGCCATGTCGATCATCACCCCATCGGTGCATGCGCAGTCGGTGAAGGAATGTCCGGTGCCGACGGCGCGCACGCGTTCCCCACGCTGCGCCGCGCCTGCCACCACATCGACAAGTTCGTCCTCCGAGCCCGGTCGCACGATCGCGGATGGTGCGCAGAACTGCTCGCGCGCCCAGTTGTGCCAAGCGGGGCTCACCGCGTCAACTCGCGCATTACCGCCTCGGCGACCGTCACAGCGTGGCTCACCGTGGTGTAGACCAGGTTCTCCGGTGTGTCCGACATCAGGTGATAGTTCGACAGCTCCTTGTAGCGGTCGATCGACGAGAAGCATGCGGTGGGGTATCTGGCGCGGCTCATCAGCACCGCGTCGGTGCTGTTGCGCGACCGCATGCCCCGGCGCACCGGCGCGTCGGCCCGCTCGGCGGCGCGGATGACCAGGTCGCGGAAGGGCCCGTGATAGTAGTCCTCCATCACCGTCGTGCCCTCCCCTTCGAGCATGATCAGCTCGGGTGAGCCGACGGTGTCGAAATTGAGGAAGTATGTCCGCTCGTGGTCGAGCTCGGGTTCATGGCGCGCCATGAACCCGTAGATACCACCCTGCAATATTTCCTCGGCACCGAGCGAAACCAGTAGGGCCCGTATGCCTTTCACCGGACGCACGCGCAGCCGTTCGGCGAGCGCGACGATCAGCGCGACAGCTGACAAATTGTCATTGGCGCCGGGGACGACCGGGCTGCGAGCGATGTCGGCGAACACTGCTGCCGCCGCGGCGCTCAGTGCGGCTCCCGCGATCATCATCCTGCGGTTGCCCCGCAGGGCACCGATGCCAGCGAGCGTGGGTGCGAGGATCGGCGGCCACCAATTGGGCAACGACGTATTCATCCGCTCGGCGATGCCGGGAAACCGCTCGACCAAGTACTGCTGGGGACCTTGATTGAAGAATTTGCCGGTGCGTGCGGCATCGTGGTGGGCGCACACCACGACCGTGTGCTCGCCGTCGAGATCACCCGCTTCCGCTACCACGTTCCAGGTCGTCCGGGCTTTTTCCATTCTTTTGCGGGCCACGCGTGGACCGTTGGAACAATCGTCGGCGATCGCCAACCCGGCCCCCACCCCGGCCACCGCAGCGGGCATCCGCAGGTGTCGGCTGACCAGGCCCGCAAGGCCGGCTGCCGCTCCGATCGCCGCCAGCTTGACGTGCAACCGCGGGTAGCCGTCGAAGAACTGCTCCTCCTCGATGCGCACGTTCTGCGCGCCGGTCTTGCGCAGGCGTTCGACTATCCACTCGGCCGCCTGCTGCTCTCCCGGCTCACCGGCGGCGCGCTCGATCGGCGCCAGCGTCTCGATGACATCACGCATCGTCGCCAGCTCGGTCGGCAGCGCGGTGACCCGACCAGACTGGGCCATGGCGGCTCCTTTCGAATCAGAGAAATGTGCGCCCCTCGCCGCGGTAGGTCGGGACGGTATCGACGATCTGCGTTCCCCGAACCAGGTGCAGGCGATCGAACCGCTCGCACAGCTCGCCCGCCTTCGTGTGACGGAAGTAGACCTTGCCGCCGACCTTCAGCCGGCGGGCCGCCTCGCCGCGCAGCGGCGTTTGGACCTCGCCGGTGCCTTCCATCGGGTCGAGCGTGAGCCCGGCCGGCAGGTACGGCGTCGGCATCCGGTCTTTGGCGCCGACTCCGCTGGCCAGGTAGCCGCCCCCGAGCGCGGTTGCCGTCTTCGCGTCGGGCCGGCGCGACACCGGTAACGCGAAGATCGCCGCCGGCTGCAAGGTGAAGGTCGAATACGAGTCGAACAGCGTCGGCGCGTAGAACCCCGACCCGGCGGTCGCCTCGGTGATCGCCGGCTCCTGGGCGACCAGTTGCAGATCGCCGGTGCCACCGGCGTTGACGATCTCGAGATCGGCGACCTCGCGCACCAACTCGACGGCACGGGCGCGACGATCGCGCAGCTCCTCGAACGACATGCGCTGCATCCGTTGGACGATCAGGTTTTGGGCGAACTTGCCGGCCACTTTGTCGCCGAAACCCGCGATGTGGCCTTCGTAGCACATCAGGGCCACTAGCTTGAGCGCCGGCCGTCGCGCAATCTCTACCGCGAGGGCGCGCGCTTGTTCCGGCGTATGCACCGGCGAGCGTTTGGGGCCGATCTTCACCCGTCCCCCCGCGCGCCAGTAGCCGGCATCGAAGTCCAGACACAACCGCAAAGGCTTTCCGGTCGCTCGCTCTATGTTGTCCTCGATCAAGTCGAGGTGCTCGACGCTGTCCACCATGACGATCGGCGCCCCGTCGGGGTTTCCGGCGGTGACCTCGCCGAGTTCGCGCAGTGCGACGCGGTCGGTGGTCGGGTAGGCGAGCAACAGGTTCTCGAAGCCGTGGCCGGCCAGCCACATCGTCTCCGGCAACGTGAATGTCATCAGCCCGTCGAACCGCTTGTCGGCGTCCAGGATCTCCCGCTGTAGCGGTCGGCAGCGCAAGGACTTCGACGCCACCCGGATGGGCTTGTCAGCTGCCCGCGCCAGCAACTGGTCGGCGTTGTCCCACATCGCATCGAGGTCGACGAACGCGAACGGCGCGTCATGGTCAGCGAACGCCTGCTCGTAGCGTTGCAGCCGACTGCGCGGATCTAGGCCGGGCGGCGCGCCGATCCGTCGCTCGGGACCGGCCACCTCGTGCACGCCGCTACCCTACTCACCATCTCGCCCCTGAAGGCAGGGTCGACGCGTTTGCCGGAGGTGCGCTTGCCCGAAATCATCACCGCCGTCATGACCGTCGCAGACCGCCGCCATTTCTTGCTATTTTAGGTATTCTAGCTACTGTAAGGGATACAGTCGCCCGCCTGTCGTCGCTCGGTTTCGCGGCGGTATTTCGTGGGAGAGATGCGATGGAGCCAGCCATTGATCCGAGCCCAATCGCCGATACAGCTCAGTTGTGGGCTAGTCGTGTTGCTGGTGAAAAGCCTTGGACCCCAACATGGGTCGTGGAATCAGACGCTGGGATGTAAGGACGGGCTGGGGCGATGGGCAGGGTAGCGGGCAAGGTTGCGATAGTCAGTGGTGCGGCGCGCGGTCAGGGCCGTTCGCACGCGCGGATGCTGGCCGCGGAGGGCGCCGACGTCATCGCGGTGGATCTGTGCGAAGACATCGACACCAACGAGTACCCGCTGGCCCGGCCCGAGGACCTCGAGGAAACCGTGCGACTGGTCGAGAAGGAGGGCCAGCGCGTGTTCAGCGCAATCGCTGACGTCCGCGACCGCCCGGCGCTGTCCAAGGCGATCGACGACGGCGTCGCCGAGCTCGGGCATCTCGACATCGTGATCGCGAATGCGGGCATCTGCCCGCTGACCGCGGGCCTCCCACCCAAAGCCTTCGCCGATGCCGTGGACGTCGATTTGCTCGGCGTGCTCAACCTGGTGCACGCCAGCCTCAAACATCTGCAGGAGGGCGCGTCGATCATCGTGATCGGGTCGAACGCCGCATTCATGTCGTCGATGAACACCACCGGCATCGACGGCGGACCCGGCGGGGCCGGTTATGCCTTCGCGAAACTCGCTGCGGCGCACTACGTCAACGACTTCGCCCGGGCACTGGCTCCGTTCTCCATCCGGATGAATGCGGTGCACCCGACCAACGTCAACACCGACATGTTGCACAGCGCGCCGATGTACCGGGCTTTTCGGCCCGATTTGAAGAACCCCACCCGCGAGGATGCCGAACCGATTTTCCCGTTGGTCCAGTCGATGCCGATCCCCTACGTCGAACCCGAAGACATCAGCGAGGCGGTGCTGTTTCTGGCCTCCGATGCCGCCCGCTACATCACCGGGCAGCAGTTGCGTGTCGACGGCGGCGGCTTCCTCAAGGTCAAACCGTGGTCGGGAGGGTGACTCCGATTAGGCCAATCCCACTGCGCTGCAATAAATCTGGAGGATCGTGGTGAGCCAGGAGCCGCCCGAGGTGCAGCGCCAGCTCTATGCGTTGATGGTGTTGATGAAGGCGGCCGACGACCGGCTGTCCAACGGCATCAAGACCGGCGAGTTCATGTGCGTGTACTGGCCGTCGCGCGGGCAGGAGGCGATCGCCGCCGCGATGGGCGTCGCGCTGCGGCCCGACGACCAGCTGGTGACGACCTATCGGGGCCTGCATGACCTGATCGGTAAAGGTGTCCCGCTCGAGGAGATCTACGGCGAGATGATGGGGCGCACGGTCGGCGCCGGCCGAGGCAAAGGCGGCAGCATGCACATCGCCAACCCCGATAAGGGGGTGATGCTCTCGACCGGGATCGTCGGCGCGGGGCCGCCGGTAGCAGTGGGGCTGGCGATGGCTGGCAAACGCAAAGGCCTCGACCGGGTCACGGTGGTCAGCTTCGGGGACGGCGCCACCAACACCGGTTCGTTTCACGAGGCGGCCAACATGGCCGCGCTGTGGGATCTGCCGCTGGTGTTCGTCTGCCAGAACAACCTCTACGCCGAGATGACGCCGACGTCGGACACGATGAAGCTCGAGCACGTCGCCGAGCGGGCCGCGGGCTATGGCATGCCGGGCGTCCGCGTCGACGGCAACGACCCGCTGGCGGTGAAATCGACGCTGGACGAAGCGCTGCGGCGGGCCCGCGCAGGTGGTGGCCCAACCTTCATCGAGTGCGTGACATTTCGCTTCCGCGGCCATTACTTCGGTGACCGGATGCCATACATACCCAAGGATCAGCTGGCCGCGGCGATGGAGGCCGACCCGGTGCCGCGGTTCCGCCGGCAGTTGGCCGACGCCGGAATCTGTACCGACGACGAGCTTGACCGCATCGACAACGACGCGCTGCAGACGGTGGAGAACGCGCTGAACACCGTCATGAGCGCCGACGCCGCCCCCGCCGACGAGCTCGAGCGCGACGTGTACGCAACCCCCATCAAGTTTCCGGTGTGAGGCCATGGACGAAAAAGAGATGACCATGCGCGAGGCGCTGAACCTCGCACTGGATCAGGCGCTGCAGGCCGACGACAGGGTGTTTCTGCTCGGCGAAGACATCGCCGACCCAGGAGCGTCGGGCCCGACCGCGGGACTGTCCACAAAGTACGGTCACGACCGGGTCCTGGATACGCCGATTTCGGAGGCCGCGATCGTCGGCGCGGCGATCGGCGCCGCCATCGACGGGATGCTGCCGGTGGCCGAGATCATGATCATGGATTTCATCGGTATCGCCGCCGACCAGCTGATCAACAACGCCGCGAAGCTGCGGTTCATGACCGGCGGGCGCACCACCGCCCCGATCACCATCCGCACCCAGGTCTATGCCGGGCTGGCCACCGGTGCGACCCATTCGCAGAGCCTGGAAGCGTGGTTCATGCACATCCCCGGGATGAAGGTGATCGTGCCATCCACTCCGCGCGACGGCAAAGGCCTGTTGACCGCGGCGATCTTCGACGAGGATCCGTGTCTGTTCGTGGAGACGATCCGGCTGCAGAGCAAGAAAGGACCCGTGCCGGTAGACCCTGGATTCTCAATTCCCTTGGGCCAGGCCGATATCAAGCGACCCGGCACCGACCTGACCCTGATCAGCTACGGACGGAGTGTGCACGATGCGCTGGCGGCCGCGGCCACCCTGCAGGAGCAGGGTGTGAGCGCCGAGGTCGTCGACCTGCGCACCCTGGTACCCCTCGACGTCGAGACGATCGTCGAATCCGCCCGTCGCACCCGCAGAGTGGTCATCGCGCACGACGCGGTCCAATTCGCCGGTCCGGGAGCGGAAATCGCGGCGATCCTGCAGGCCGAACTGTTCGGCGAGCTGGCCGCGCCCGTCGAGCGGGTGGGCGCCCGCTTCGTTCCGAACCCGGCCCCGGCGGCATTGGAGGCCCAAGTGTATCCCTCGCCGGCCCGTATCGTCGCCGCCGCGCGGCGCACCTTGGACATCGGAGCCCGGGCGGAAGCACGTGGCTGACTTCATCATTCGCATTCCGCGGGTGTCGGTGGCCGTCGCGGAAGCCGAGCTCACCGACCTTCTCGTCGACGCCGGCGAGCACGTCGAAGCGGGCACCCCGATCTACGTGATCGCCACCGAGAAGGTGGAACAGGAAATCGAAGCGGGAGCGTCGGGCACCGTGCAGTGGACGGGCCAGATTGGGACCACCTACGACATCGGCGCCGAAATCGGCGTCATCACTTCATAACGAAAGGGTAGGACCGGCATATGGATCTCAACGAGACCCGCGAGAGAATCATCTACGAAAAGGAGGGCCCGATCGCGCGGATCACCCTCAACTGGCCGGAGAAGGCCAATGCCCAGGATCAAAAGCTTGCCGAAGAAGTCGACGCCGCACTGCTGGACGCGGACCGCGACTACGACATCAAAGTGCTGATCATGAAGGCCAACGGCAAGGGCTTCTGCTCGGGACATGCGATCGGCAACAACGCCGTCGACTACCCGTCGTTCGTGGAGAACGCCATGGTGACGGGCCACCCATGGAAGGCGCAGTCGGACCTCTTCGTCAAGCCGACCCTGAACCTGTGGGAGTTCTCCAAGCCCACCATCGCGCAGGTGCACGGCTACTGCGTGGGCGGTGGCACGCACATGGGCCTGACCACCGACATCGTGATCGCCTCCGAGGACGCCTACTTTTCCTACCCGCCGCTGCAGGGGTTCGGCATGCCGTCGGGCGAATGTTCCATCGAGCCTTGGGTTTTCATGAACTGGCGTCGCGCCGCCTACTACCTGTTCACCGCGGAGGTGATCGACGCCAAGAAGGCGTTGGAAGTCGGCCTCGTCAACGAGGTCGTGCCGCGAGATCAGCTCGACGACCGCGTCGACGCGATCGCCCGCCACATCGCCCAGGCGCCGTTGACGACCCTGATGCTCACCAAGGCCAACCTCAAACGCGCCTGGGAGCTGATGGGCATGCGGGTGCACTGGCAGAGCTCGAACGACCTCGTCGCGCTCGCCTCGATCAGCAAGGACGTGCAGCAGCTGATCCAGACCGTGTTCAAGGACAAGGTACTGCCATCCGAGCACGCCCGGCGCCAGGCGGCCGCCGCCGCATCTGGTGACGGCGCGGCGACCACGTGAGTCTTCCGGGGTTCATCTGGTGAACATCGCCGACCACGCGATCGCCGCCGGCCAGGCGCCGGCGCTGATCATGTCCGACGGTGGAGCGATCTCGTTCGGTGGCCTGTACGCCCGCAGCCAACGGGTCGCCGCGGCCCTGCACGATGCGGGGCTGAGCCGCGGCGACGGCGTGGCACTGGTGCTGCCGAACCGGCCGGAGTTCTTCGAAATCACCTGGGGCTGCCAGCTTTCCGGCCTCTACTACACCGCTGTCAACACCCACTTCACGCCTGAGGAAGTCGCCTATGTCATCGACGACTCCGACGCGCGGGCGGTGTTGGTCGATGGGTCGATGGGCGAGCTCGCAGGGCACATCCGCAACGTGAACACCGGCGTCAAGGTCCATCTGGTTGTCGGCCACGACCTGCCCGGCTGGCGCCACTACGAGGAGGCGCTGGCGGCGGCGGGCGATGCACCGCCGATGTCGGACGGCTCGGAGATGCTCTACTCGTCGGGCACCACTGGACGGCCCAAGGCCGTGCGGCGCCCGCTGCCGACCGACGGCAACGGCTCGTGGGCGCAGGCGGTGCTGGAGATGGCGCTGACGCACAAGTACGGGATGAGCCCGTCGAGCGTGTACCTCTCCCCCGCGCCGCTGTACCACGCCGCCGGGGTGAACTACACGATGGCGGTCCACCGCGTCGGCGCCGCGTCGATCATCATGGGAAAGTTCGACGCCGAGAGCGTGCTACGGCTGATCGAGACCCACCGCGTCACGCACGCACAGTTCGTGCCGACCATGTTCGTGCGGATGCTCAAACTGCCCAAAGCCATCCGGCAGAGCTATGACGTCTCCAGTTTGCGGTGCGTGATCCATGCGGCCGCTCCCTGTCCGGTGGATGTCAAGCACCGGATGATGGAGTGGTTCGGGCCGATAATCCACGAATACTACGGCGGTACAGAGGGTTTCGCCGGAACGACGATCGGTCCGGAAGAGTGGCTTGCCCATCCCGGCTCGGTGGGCATACCGATGTCTCCGGTCCACGTGGTCGGCGACGACGGGCAGGAGCTCCCCGTCGGCCAGCCCGGCGAGCTGTATTTCGAGGGCGGCCCCGCCTTCGAGTACTTCAAGGATCCCGCCAAGACCGCGTCGGTGTACAACGAGCGAGGTTGGCGGACACTGGGAGACATGGGTTACGTCGACGAGGACGGATACCTCTACCTGACCGACCGCTCGACGTTCATGATCGTCTCCGGTGGGGTGAACATCTATCCGCAGGAGGCGGAAAACCTTCTCACCACGCACCCAAAACTCGTCGACGCAGCCGTCTTCGGCGTTCCCAACGAGGAGTTCGGCGAGGAGGTCAAGGCCGTCGTGCAGCCGGCCGATGGTGTCACGTCCGGACCCGACCTCGAGGCGGAGCTTATCGAGTACTGCCGAAAACACCTCGCCGGGTACAAGTGCCCGCGCACAATCGAATTCGACCCGGAGTTGCCCCGCGACCCGAACGGAAAGCTTTACAAGAGGCGTATTCGTGAACGTTACTGGGAGGGGCGGGCGTCACGAATCGTATGAACGAGGGAACGCTATGGATGTGAATTGGACTCCGCTACCCGTGCCGTGGGCGGTGCAAACCGCCGATCGGATACCCAAGCAGCGGTACTACGACCCCGAGTTCTACGCCCTGGAGGCGGAGATGCTCTGGCCGCGCGTGTGGCAGATGGCGTGCCGGCTCGAGGAGATTCCCAAGCCCGGCGATTTCGTGGAGTACGAAATACTGGACGACTCGATCATCGTGGTGCGGGTCGACGCCCAAACCGTGCGCGCCTATCACAACGCGTGCCGGCATCGAGGGGTGAAGCTGGTGGAGGGCAACGGAAATCGGCGCACTTTCGTCTGTCCCTTCCACGGCTGGTGCTGGGGAATCGACGGGCGCAACACCTTCGTCCTGCGGCCCGAGGAGTTCGACGAGCACAACCTCAGCCCGGAGGACCTGCGGCTGGTTTCGGTCCGGTGCGAGGTTTGGGGCGGCTGCGCATGGATTAACCTCGACAACGACGCCCCGCCCTTGCGGGACTGCTTCGAGCCGTTCGCGTCGATCTACGACGCGTGGAAAGTGGAATCGTTGCGCGTCGAATGGTGGCAGGCCTGCCGGCTTCCGGTGAACTGGAAGCTGGCGACGGCCGCCTTCATGGAGGGCTATCACGTCCCGCAGACCCATCCGCAGTTGCTGCCGTCGTCGATGCCCGACACGTCGAAGCCGCCAGGGCTTACGCAGACCAACCTGTACTTCATGCGCACGCTGGGCGACGGCATGGCCGGAATGACTCACGAGAACGATATTCGCATCGCCGAAGGCCTGCAGAACATGGAGTTGCCCGCCGATCCCGCCGCCGCCATGGCCACGTGGCGCAGCGCCCTCAACGACGCCATCGTCAACTGGCACCGGGCCCGGGACTGCGACATGCCCGACCTCAACGACCTGGAGCGGCGCGGCGTCCTCGACGCGATCAATTTTTGCTTTCCGCACTACTTCCTGCTGCCCCAGTACAGCAGCGCCTCGTCGTACCGGATCCGTCCGCTCGGCCCGGAGGAGACTCTGTTCGAGATCTGGTCCCTCACCCGGTTGCCCTCGGACCAGTCCGCCGGCCGGCCGAGGCCGCCGGAGCCGATGGCGCCCGACGACCCGCGCTGGCCACCGATCCCCGCCCAGGACTTCTCCAACCTGCCGAAGCAGCAAAAGGGCTTGCACTCCAAGGGGTTTGAGTACATGCGATTGTCCAGCCGAATCGAAGGGCTGATCTCCAACTTCGAACGTGTCATCGACGGCTTCCTCGCGGGACTGCCCTACGACGCGCTGGTTCCCGCGATCCAGAAGACCAACACCACCATCGATGTGCCGGTCGCCGACTTGGGATTCAGCACTCCTGTCGCTTCGGAGGCCCGATGACCGACTGGGATCACTCCGTGGACCTGCTGATCGCGGGCAGCGGCGGAGGCGGGATGGTGGCGGGGCTGGCCGCACTCGACTCTGGGATCGAGCCGCTGATCGTCGAGAAGCAGGCCTTGGTCGGAGGTTCCACCGGACTTTCCGGCGGCATGGTGTGGCTGCCCGACAACCCGCTGATGCGCGCCCACGGTATCCCTGACTCGCACGAGGATGGCCTGGCGTACTTCGACGACGTCGTCGGCGACATCGGCCCGGCTTCATCGCGAGAACGCCGCGAGACGTTCCTCACCGCGGGCCACGAGATGATCAACTTTCTGATACGCAAGGGTGTCCGGTTTGTGCGGTGCCCCGGCTGGAGCGACTACTACCCGAATCACAAGGGCGGCAATGCAGCTGGGCGTGCGATCGAGTGCGTTCCGTACGACGCGGCGGCGCTGGGAAAGTGGCGCGACAAAGTCCAGCCCTCGATGAGCAAGAGCTACGGGGGGTTCGTCCTCAAGACGAACGAACTACGCGCGGTGCAGTACTTCAATCGGTCACCCCGGGCTTTCGCCGTGGCCATGCGGGTCTTCGCGCGTACCAGGACGGCCAGGCTCCGTCGTCGGGGGGAGATGCTCACCAACGGAGCCTCACTCATCGGTCAGCTGCTCAAGGCGATGATCGACCTGCGCAGCGAGCCGCCGATCTGGACTGGCGCTGCCATGGAGGACCTCATCGTCGAAGACGGCCGGGTCGTCGGTGCCCGCGTCTCGCATGACGGGGCTTCGCTGAACGTCGAGGCGCGCAAGGGCGTTCTACTCGCGGCCGGCGGCTTCAGCCGCAACGCGGACATGCGCCGCCAATACAGCGGTGACCAGCCCAACGAGGCCAGGTGGTCGATCGCCAACGCCGGAGACACCGGCGAGGTGCTGCAGACCGCGATACGGCTGGGGGCCAAAACCGACCTGCTGGACGAAGCCTGGTGGCTCCCATCGATTTTCATCGCCGACGGCGGCGACGCCGCGAAGGCGCTCGGCAGTGGCCGGCAGCGGCCCGGGGCCATCTATGTCGACGGCACCGGCAGACGGTTCTGCAACGAATCCAACTCCTACGTCGAGGTCGGCAAGGCGATGTACGCCAACAAAGCCGTGCCGTGCTGGATGGTCTTCGACGAGGGCTACATCGGCCGATACGTCTCGGGAGCCAACCCGTTCAAGAAACGACGTCTGCCCGAAGAGCTGATCTCTGGGGGCGCGGTGCTACGGGGCAACACCATCGCCGAGCTGGCACGCCAGATGGAGGTCTCGTCCGACGCGCTGGAGCAGACGGTGCGGCGCTTCAACGGTTTTGCGGCCCAGGGCCTCGACCCCGACTTCGGGCGCGGCCAGTCGGCGTACAACGACTGCCTGGGCGATCCGGGGTATCGCCCGAACGCCGCGCTCGGGCCGCTGGATAAGGCACCGTACTACGCCACGAAAGTCCTTCCCGCCGACGTCGGAACGTGCGGAGGTGTGGTCACCAACGAGTACGCGCAGGTGCTCGACAACGACGACGGCGTGATCGACGGGCTGTACGCGACGGGCAACATCACCGCGACGGTGATGGGCCGGAAGTATCTGGGTGCGGGTGGAAGCATCGCGTACACAATGGTGTTCGGTTACGTCGCCGCCCGCCACGCCGCCGGTTAGCGGAGCGTCGTCGAGCGTGACGCTGCAGTCACGCTCAGCCTCGACGGTGACTGCAACGTCACGTTGGCGCCGGGTCTGATTCGTCGCGGTCGACGAAATCCCGCGGCTTCATGCCGGACTTCATCAACTCGGCGCGGCGCGCCTGAACATCGGATGCCGCGCCGACCATATTCGTCAGGATATGGCTGACCTGCAGGTGCACCCGCATGCCCATCAATTCCCAGGCGCGCTTCACGTTGTTCTTCACCGCCATCAGCGTTGTCAACGGGATCTGCGCGATCTTGCGCGCCATCTCCTCGACGGCATCCTCGAGCTCTTCACGCGGCACCACCCTGTTCAGCAGGCCCCAGTCGAGGGCTTGTTGGGCGGAGAGCGTCGGCGCCAGCAGCAGCCAGTCCATGGTGCGATGCCAGTTCATCAACAGCCACGGCTCGATCATCGTGTGCCCGCCGGGTTCCCCGAGGCTTTGGGCAAGCGGCATCTGGAAATACGCGTCATCGGATGCCACACAAAAGTCGGTCAGCAGGCCCAGATAGATTCCACCGCCCATGCAGTAGCCATGGATCTGCGAGATCGTCGGCTTCGGGAACTCCCACAGATAGAGAGTCGGCCACAGGAACAGGTCTGCGGTGCCCTTGTACAGCTCCTCGAAGGTATTTCCGAAGTCGGGGTAGGGGTTCTCGTCGGGGCCCCAGCGGGCCACGTGCCCGCCGCAGAAGCCCTTGCCGTTGGCCTTGAGGATGACGACTTTGATCTCGTTGTCGCGGTCGGCCTCATGCAGGCACTGGTCGACTTCGGTGACCAGGACCGCATCTTTGGTGTTGGCCTTGTCGACCCGGTTGAGGATGATCCGCGCAATCGGCGGTTCGCGTTCATAGATGACCGCTTCGAGCTCGCGCCGCTCCATGCCGGGTGACATTACCGGATCTCGCGCTCACAGCGAATGACTTCATTCATGATTTCGCTTGTGCCGCCGTAGATCTTGTCGTCAGAGGCGGGCGCGTCATTCGCTGACTGCGCTGCCGCGGCCAAGTTCGCAGCATATTCGCAACCCGGGGTGGTTGCGCGATCTCCACGCGTGCGGTGAGCTGGCTTGAAGGCACTGAAAAGTTCCTCCGACGAAGGGAGCTCCGCATGCCAACGCCTTCAGAACGGGCAGCACATCTGGACTTGGTGGCGCGGCTCAAATCGTCCTATCCAGAGCTTCCAGATGCTCCCACCCCCGATCTCATTGACCACGAGCGATTTGCCGCATATGTGAAGACTCCGCACGACGTCGGTGGTGAGCCCGATGCCCCGCTCGAATTCGAGAACAAGCAGTACGAGATGTGGGAAGAGAACACCTATGTCATGTGCGAAGTTCTGGGCTGGCGAGGCATCTGGTTGTCGGAGGAACGGCGCCGGACGGGCAATGTCGACCTCGGCCGCACCATCTACCTTGGACTGCCCTACTACGGGCGATGGCTGCTGGCCGTCGCACGCATCCTCGCCGAGAAACATCACATCGGTCTGAGCGAGCTGGCCGAGCGCATGGCCGAGGTCAAGGCGCGATACCCGGAAGGCCTGCGGGGAAAGCCATTGGAGGCCGAACCGAAATTCGAAGGCGACCCCTCGAAGGTCAAACGCAATCATCACCACACCCACGCGGTCGGCAAGGGCGACCCCCAGGTGTTCGCCGGACAGGCCGGCGAACCCAAGTTCCGCGTCGGCGAGAAAGTCGTCGTGCGGGACCTTCCCGTCCTGCTCTATACCCGCACGCAGGAGTACTTGCGGGGAGCGAAAGGCGAAATCGCAGTCGTCTCATACGAAAGCCCTGCCGCTGAGGACGAAACGTGGGACCGTCCGGACATGAAGCCGGAGTGGTTCTACATTGTGCGGTTCAACCTCTCCGAGCTGTGGCACGGCTACACCGGACCCGGCAATGACACGCTGCAGACCGAGATCCCTGAGCGATGGCTGGAAAGGAGCTCAGCATGACCCCTGACGATCACAGCGACCACGCTCACGACCGGACCGCCGCGCCCATGGTGGACGAGATCACCGACTTCGAAGTCCTCGAGATCGCACTGCGCGAACTGTGTATCGAGAAGGGGATATTCACCGCGGAGGATCATCGGCGGTTCACCGAGTTCGCCGAACAGATCGGCCCGACGCCCGCTGCGCGCATGGTGGCTCGGGCCTGGCTCGATCCAGAGTACAAAGAGCTGGTCCTCACCGATGCGCTCGCGGCGAGCAAGGAAGTCGGTGTCGACTGGTTGCAGCCCACGGGATTTGGGACGCCAAGCGACTTCACCGCGTTTCGCGTTCTCGAAGACACGCCCACCCTGCACCACGTCATCGTGTGCACGTTGTGCTCCTGTTATCCGCGGCCGATTCTGGGCAATTCGCCCGAGTGGTATCGCACGCCCAACTTCCGGCGGCGGATCGTGCGCTGGCCGCGCCAAGTGCTGGCCGAGTTCGGGCTTTACCTGCCCGAAGAGGTCGAGATCCGGGTGGAGGACTCTAATCAGAAGCATCGGTTCATGGTGATGCCGGTCCGCCCCGAAGGGACCGACGGTTGGTCTGAGGACCAGCTGGTTGAGATCATCACTCGCGATTGCCTGATCGGTGTCGCATTGCCCAAGGCAGGCGTGACCACGAACGTGATCACCGCGACCCGCCCGGCAATCCATCCGGTGGACCACTGATCTGCCGGGAGTGAAGGTGAGCACTTCGGAAAGCCCGCACGTAGCCGCTGCCAACGTCACGCCGTTGACGAAAATTGTTGAGCGTAACCAAACCTGGGACCGAATGGCGAAAAAGTACGGCGTCGACAACCCGGTACCACCATGGAAGACCAGCCTGGACGGCATTTGCGACGCACTCGATCAAAGCGCTTGCGGCCCAAAGGGTCTGAGCTTCGTCGAGCGGCGCAACGAAGAGGACGCGCTGTCGGCAACCGTCTATTCCACTCTGCCCTATCCGGAGAACCGGCTTGTTGCGCTGGCGCATTCGCTGGTGACGCGCGGTGTGATCGACGAGTCCGAGCTTGAGGAACGCATGGCGGCCGTGCGGGCCAGGCTGGAATCCTGACCATTCACCGGTTGGGCCCTCATTGCAGCCCGCGAGGGCGAGCAGACGCAAAAGCCCCCGACACGCACGGCGTGTCGGGGGCTTTTGCGTCTGCTCGGCACTATTCCTCACCGTTTCCCAAGGCTATTTAGTCGTGCGGTGCCGGGTGCGCTAAGCTGTGAGGAACGTTGGCCTCATGACTTGAATGCCAACACCGTCGTGAAACGCTTTTCATCCCCTGGTGGCGGCCCGAGATCGCGGCTGACACCGAGTTCAGATGATCGTGCATCTCGCACCAGCTTGTCTCGCGGCGATCGATTTTGCCCTCCGGCAATCTCGCCATCTTGTGCCGGCCGAGTGACGATCTGGTCTTCGGCTCGGCACTACCGATGCCTGAAAGGCACCGAAGTGACAATCGACAAAACCTTTGCCGATCTCGGCGTGCACAAACCGCTGGTCAGTGCGCTCGCAGCGAGCGGCATCACACATCCATTTCCGATTCAGGTTGAGACCCTGCCCGACACACTTGCCGGCCGCGACGTTCTCGGCCGCGGGAAGACTGGCAGCGGAAAGACGCTTGCATTCTCGATTCCGCTGATCACCCGGCTTTCCAAACGCACCCGCCCATCGCGACCATCGGGTTTGGTACTCGCGCCCACCCGCGAGCTGGCGACTCAGATCACAGCGACGCTCGAGCCGTTGGCAGCTGCGTACGACCTGCGGGTCAGCACAATCTTCGGCGGCGTTTCACAAAGCCGCCAGGTGGCCGCTCTGAAAGCCGGCGTCGACATCGTGGTGGCCTGTCCCGGCCGCCTCGAGGATCTGATGAGGCAGCGCCTGATCAGCCTCGACGCGGTCGAGATCACGGTGATCGACGAAGCGGATCACATGGCCGATCTCGGCTTTCTGCCCGGTGTCACCCGGATACTGGCAGCTACTCCGGACGGTGGTCAGCGTCTGCTGTTCTCCGCGACCCTGGACAACGGTGTGGACAAGCTCGTTACGCGATTCCTCCGGGATGCGGTGTCGCACTCGGTCGATGAGGTCAACTCACCCGTATCGGAGATGACCCATCACGTGTTCTATGTCGCCAGCGTAGCGGCCAAGAAAGAATTGGTGCACCACCTCGCCTCCGGCATGGGACGCCGAATTCTGTTCCTGCGCACCAAACATCAAGCGCGCAAGCTTGCCAAGCAGCTCACCGAGTCGGGAGTACCATCGGTCGATTTGCACGGCAACCTGTCTCAACCCGCGCGCGAACGCAACCTTGCGATGTTCGCCGCCGGTAACGCCCGGGTATTGGTAGCAACCGATATCGCCGCACGCGGCGTGCATGTCGACGACGTCGAACTGGTCGTGCACATCGACCCGCCCAGCGAGCACAAGTCGTATCTGCATCGGTCCGGACGCACGGCGCGGGCAGGAAGCGCCGGTGACGTCGTCACCGTGGTCCTGCCCGAGCAGCGCGAACACACCCAAGCCTTGATGCGCAAGGCCCGCATCAAGGTTCTTCCCAAGCACGTCACCGCCGCATCGGAGGCGGTGCACGCACTTGTGGGTGAGACCGCGCCCTACCAGCCTGCCCCCGCCAATGTCTCGTCGCGCCCCCAGCAGCATCGACTGAACGGCGCGGGGCACCGGCCTCGTCGTAGCCGCACCCGATCAGCGAAGACCGATCCTATCCACACCAAACCGGCGGGATCAGACCGCGCCGCCGAACCTACGCGGCAAGTCAGACACCGTCGGCGTTCCAGTCGCCCGCAGCGGAGTGCGGGCTAGGCGGCATCGTTCGGCATCGCTGGGCCCGCGCCATCAGCCAGGCGTGGCCCTCGCCTTCGCCAGCGCCGATCACATCGAGTTCGGCGAAAGCAGTGGGTAGCTCGCCGGGTTCGGCCCGGAACGGCCCTGCGGTGGAGTCGATTTCGCTGCGTGTGGCGATCGCCAATAGCCCGCCCGGAGCCAGGCGTTCGATGATCGCGCGATCCAGGCGGCTGTCGCGAAATTTGTGACAGAGCACTAGGTCGACGGGCGGCCCGTCCGGCAGACCGTCGTCAAGGTCGCATACCTCAAACCGGCAGCGGTCGCCAACACCACTGCGCCGGGCCAACTCTCGCGCCTGGTCAATAGCCACCGCGGAGATGTCCAGGCCCACGACAGTCAGCCCGCGGTGGGCGAGCCAAACGGCGCCACCTCCCTGGCCGCACGCGAGATCGAGACCCCGTCCCGCGGTCGGGAATACGTCCACATAGGGCGCGAAGATGGACGGCGGACCAACGGCATCGACGCGTGCCGGTCCACGGTTCGAGTACTTTTCGTCCCAGCGGTGCCGGTCCTCGTCGGTCACGGGCGCCAGTTTATTGCGCGCGCAGACGCAGAATCGCACGATTTCAGGCCGGATCGTGCGATTCTGCGTCTGCTCGCCATTCTCTCGCTTCCCGAACCAGCTGGACGCGGGAGGTGATGCCGAGTTTGGTGTAGATGTGCGAAAGGTGGGCTTGCACGGTGCGGGGTGACACGAACAGTCGCGTCGCAATCTCCTTGTTGGCCAATCCTTGACAAGCTAGTCGTGCGACATCGCGTTCGGCCGGTGTCAGCGACGTCCATCCGCTGGCGGGCCGTTTGCGTTCTCCTCGACCGCGCCGCGCGTAGGCAATTATGTCCTCGATAGACAACACTGCGCCCTCGGCCCAGGCAGCATCAAAGGCGGCCTCGCCCATACTCTTTCGCAGCTCTGCTACCAAGGCCTGGTAGTCCGCATCGTAGACCGTATAACGGACTACCCCCATGCGTCGGCGGAGGGCGTCCGCTGCGCCAAACAGCCGCGCGGCCTCAGTGTGTTTGCCGGTTTGCGTGCCGATGCCGCCGAGACATTCGAGGATCTCCGGAACGGGTAAGTACACTTGGCTAACGCTGGCGCACGCGAGCGCATTGCAGGCGTCACGTTCGCCTTCTTCCGGCACCCCCTCTGCGATCGCGATCCGAGCGCGTACCGAAAGCGCGACCACTAGGTGCCATCCGGTCGCCGCTGAAACAGCGGCATCGGCCAACTCTCGGGCCTCCGCGAGATCACCCTGCGACAGTGCGATTTCGGTGGCATTGAAGCCGCGCTGCGCTGCGGCCATCTGCGGCTGTCCGACTTTCAGTCGCTGCCAGGCCGCGTCGCTGGCCTCGCGGGCCGCCGCAAGCTCACCTGCCGCCAGGTTCGCCTGCGCCAACGCTGCGTAGCCCATCCCCTCGAAGTACTCACCCATGTCTTCGACACGCCCGAGGACGGCTGCTGCTGTTGCGCGCGCCGCATCCACCTCACCGTGCTGGGCAAGTGATACCCCCAGACCCAGAAGGCCGGTGGGCTTGACGATTTCGTCGTGGAACTCGTCACACTCGACAAGCACGGCGTCGAATTGCGAGATGGCCCCGGGTACGTCGCCCTGCATCAGCTGTGCCCATCCGATGCTCATCCGACACTGCCTCGAATTGAATCCATCACCGATCGAGTCGGCGATATCGCGCCCTTCTTCGCCCGCCGCGCGCGCCATTACTGGGTCACCGAAGGTGACCGCCGTGACGGACTGCCAAGCCAGAATCAGGGTCAATATCCACCGATCGTCGAGCAACCGGGCCAACTCGATCGCCTCCGAGAAATACCCCCGGGCCGCCTCCGGGTCGTAGTTGGTGCCGGCTACGTAGCCGCATGCGGTCAGCGCCCGGGCCACCAGCGCAGGGTCATCGAGTTTTCGGGCGATCTCCACCGCGCGTTGCGCGTGATTGATGCTGTCGCCGACAAACATATTGAGGACGGCCTCGTCGGCGAGTGCACGCGCCTGCACCGCGGGTGGCACGGAGGTCATGGCATCCATGACGTCCCCGGCGTCCGAGCCCCGATCGGTAAGGATGGTGCGAAACCATGCGCGGCCTTCCACAATGCGACCTCTCGTGTGCCACACCGGCTGCAGGGACGACGCAAGGGTTAACGCGAGCTCGGTGTCACGGTTCTCCAGGCTCCATCCGAGCGCGTTGCGCAGATTGTCCATTTCGATCTCGGTCAGATCGAGGCATTGCCCGTAGTCGGGTCGTGACGGCGTATCGAGCAGGGCGGCTATCGACGCGTAGTGATCGCAGTGGCGCGACCGCACAGCATCGGCTTCGCCAGACTCGCCGAGCTTCTCCAGCGCATACTGACGCACCGTCTCCAACAGGTGATACCGGGTACGGCCACTACTTTCGTCGGCGACCACGAGCGATTTGTCGACCAGTAGGGTCAGCTGATCCAGCACCTGATAACGCTCGATATCGTCCCCACCGCACACGAATTGTGCTGCCTGCAAATCGAATCCGCCACAGAAGACGGCAAGGCGGCGGAACAGGATGCGCTCGGTCTCGGTGAGCAGCGCATGCGACCAGTCCACCGAAGCGCGAAGCGTCTGCTGACGTCGCACCGCGGTGCGCGAACCCCCGGTTAACAAGCGGAAGCGATCATGCAGGCTGTCGACGATCTCGGTCAACGACAACGCGCGCACCCGCGCGGCCGCGAGCTCGATCGCCAGCGGCATGCCGTCGAGGCGATGGCAGATCTCAGCCACCGTGGCAGAGTTGCCGCCGGCGACGGTGAATTCGGGACGGGCCAGTCGGGCGCGTTCGGCGAAGAGTTCGACGGCTTCGTCGGCCAGCGACAGCGATGGCACCTGCCAGGTCGCTTCGCCGGTGATGTTGACCGGTTCTCGACTGGTGGCCAGCACGGTCAGCCGAGGAGCCGCGCCCAGCAGAGCGCCGAGCAACGTTGCGCAGGCGTCCAGGAGGTGCTCGCAGTTGTCCAGCACGACCAGCATGTGACGGTCGCGAACGAACCGCAGCAGAGTGTCCATCGTCGAACGACCGGGGTGGTCAGGCAGGCCCAACGCGCGCGCCACAGTCACCGGCACCACCTCGCCGGCGGTGATCGGCGCCAGGTCGACATAGCAGACGCCGTCACCGAAGTCCGCCGCGACCGCCGCGGCCACCTGCACGGCCAAGCGCGTCTTGCCCACTCCTCCGGCTCCGGTCAAGGTGACCAGCCTATTGGCCGCCAAAGCTCCTCGTACGCTCGTGATTTCGGCTCGGCGTCCGACGAAACTCGTGAGTTGAGCCGGAAGATTATGTGCCGCAACGCTGCTCGCTGCGCGCAGTGGTGGGAAGTCATTGCGCAAGTCGGGATGGCACAGCTGCACCACCCGCTGCGGCCGGGCCAGATCACGCAGCGGATGCGCGCCCAGATCGGTCAGCCACACATCCTCGGGCAGCGCCTCGGCGACCAGGTCATCCGTCGTACCGGACAGCACGGTCTGTCCGCCGTGGGCCAGATCTCGCAGTCGCGCCGTGCGATTGATCGTCGGGCCGACATAATTGCCCTCATCACGCAGCCGTACCTCGCCGGTGTGGATCCCGATGCGCAACCGGATCGGCGCCAGCGGCGCCCGCTGCAAGTCCAGCGCGCACGCGACCGCGTCGGACGCCCGGCCGAAGGCGATCACGAAGCTGTCGCCCTCACCCTGCTCGACCGGACGCACGCCGTCATGGGCCGAGACCGCTTCGGACAGTGCCTGGTCCAGACGCGCCAGCGCGGCGGCCATCACCTCGGGCTGGGTTTCCCACAGCCGCGTGGACCCCTCGACGTCGGCCAGCAGCAACGTCACGGTTCCGGTCGGCAACCCATTCACACTAACGTCACTCCACTCGGTCGTGCTCATGCTAACCAGCATGTGGTGGCGCATATCGCAGAACATTGGCCAAATGGCTAATAGTTTGCGCCGGGCTATGCCTATGTACGCATCCCGGTCGCCCCGCAAATTGGCAAGTTGGCCGATGGTCTGAGGCCGCTATCGCCGGATAGTCGATTCATCCGACCCGAGGAGACCACCATGACCGTCGATGCCCGCACCGCGAGTGTGTTCGAGCTCGCACTTCCAAAAATCGCGTATCACGACTCGCATGACCCCGACGAAGTCCACCGACTGATTCGGCAGGCCCGCCAGCAGTCACCAATCGCGTTGGGTCCCTATGGACCCGAAGTGCTTACCTACGATCTGGTGCGCACCGTCCTGCGCGATTCCCGGTTCGCTATGCCGCAGGGCATCGGTCTGGTGGTGCAGGGCATCACTTCCGGCCCGGTCTGGGACAAGGTATGCCGGCTCTTCATCAGCCTGAACGGTGCCGAGCACCTCCGGCTGCGGCGCTTGGTATCGCGGGCGTTCACCCCGCGCGCCGCGGCACGGATGCGCAGCGCGTGCGCCCACGTCATTACCGAGTTGGTGGACCGATTCGCCGCCGCCGGGCGTTGCGACATGGTCACCGACATCACGCAGCCATACCCGGTTCCGATCATCTGCGCGCTGCTGGGCGCACCCCGGGAGGACTGGCAACTGTTCTCGACGTGGGCGGGTGACATCAGCAAGGCCTTTGGGGCCAAAGTCGCCGAAGAAGAGTCAGCCATCCTGCGGGCCTGGGAGCAACTCGAGGCCTATATCGAGAACTTGATCGAGCGCCGGCGGCGATCTTTGTCCGACGACCTCATCTCCGAGCTCATCCGTGCCGAAGATAACAAAGACCGGCTCACCCATGAGGAGCTAGTCAACCTCGCCGCCATCTTGCTCAACGCCGGAACCGATACCACGCGAAACCAGTTAGCCGCCGCTGTGCAGGTCCTCTGCGAGCACCCTGACCAGTGGGCACTGCTCGCCGAGCATCCCGAGCTGGCACCGCAGGCCGTCGAGGAACTCATCCGTCACTCCCCGATCGTCTACACCGCGCTGCGCGTCGCCACCGAAGATGTGGTACTCGGCGACGCCCTCATCCCGGCGGGCACCTACGTCATCGCCAACACCGCGTCCGCCAACCGCGACGAGGCGGTATTCGACGACCCCGACCGTCTTGACATCACCCGCGAAGGAGCGCGGGGCGTGATGACCCTCGGCGGCGGCGCGCACTATTGCCTCGGCGCACACCTGGCCAGGGTCGAACTCGTCGAGGCGTTGCGCGTCATCACGCAGCGCATGCCCAACGCTCGGCGCGCCGGCCCCGCGCCGTGGCAGCTGCCGACCGAACTCTCCGGGCCCACAACGCTTCCCATTGAATTCGACGCAGCTTCTTAAAGCGCGACCACAGGCAAAAACCCCATCTCGTGCCGAGAATCAAGGGCTTTTGCGTCTGCTCGCGCCGTGGCATGTTGAGGATGATCTTCAAGGAGGGACGGACGTGGGCGGTTTTGGAGCGGCGGCGATGGGGGCGGCACCGGTCTTTGGTGGCGCGATGCTGGCCTTTGCGGCCGGGCAATTCAGGGGTCCGGACTTCCGCGGGATGATCAAGCAGGACATGGACCTATTGGATCGACTCCCCCCCGATGCCACTGAAAGACGCGCCAACCTGCAGCGCAGCATCGATGAGCGCATCGACGACCTAGTCGACGCCGCCGATAGGGGTCGCGCACTGCGCCGGGCGGCAACGTCTTACCACGGCAATTGGCGAGACGTGATGCTCTTTCTGTGCACGGTGTTGTTCACGATCGTTTGGTGGAACGTCAAACACGATCGCGCCAACTGGCTGCCGACCTTCATCGTGCTGATCGTGCTTTCGGTGGTGGCTGCCGGGTACGCGGTTCGGGGGGCGATCCGCTCCGCCGCCTCGCTGCTGCGACACAAGGCTCCCGCGGATGATCCGGAGCAACTTCCTTAACTTATGTATTTTTGCAATAAAACCGCCGAGAACCATTGCCCAGTTCAGGACGCGGTGTCAGGCTAACTGCATGACAGACACTGAGGGTTTCGTCGACCAGGCAGTCATGGGCCTCGCTGAGCCGCAACCCATGTACAAGGCGCTGCGCGAGTCGACTCCGGTATTTCGTGCGCCGCAAGCGGTGGTGCTCAGCCGTCTTGCCGACATCGAGATGGCGCTCAAGAGAACCGACCTGTTCTCGTCGAACATGGACGCCGTCGACCTCGGCAACGTGCGGCCGCTGATCCCGCTGCAAGTCGACCCGCCCGACCACGCGAAGTACCGCCGCATCTTGGACCCGCTGTTCACCCCCCGGGAAATGGCACGGCGCGAGCCACTCGTCACCGACCTGGTGAACGAGATGATCGATACCTTTGCCGACCGGGGCGAGTGCGACTTCCACGCCGAATTCGCCGTTCCGCTGCCCTGCACGGTGTTCCTAAAACTGCTGGGCCTGCCGCTGGAAGACCTCGACAAGTTTCTGGAGTGGAAGGACGGTGTGATCCGGCCCGAAGGCGCCACCGACTGGGAAGACCGGCACGACGCCTCCGCGCCGGTGGCGCAACAGATTTACGACTACTTCGAGCGCGCCATCGACGACCACATCGCCAACCCGCGTGACGACGTACTGTCCGCCATGATCGCCGCGAACGTAGAGAGTGAAGGACGGCCACTGTCACGCGACGAGCTGCTCGATATTTGCTTCCTGTTTTTGATCGCAGGGCTGGACACGGTCACCGACTCACTCGACTGCTTCTTCGTGTACCTCGCACGACACCCCGACCACCGCCATCAGCTCGTCGAGCAGCCCGACGTGCTGCCACACGCGATCGAAGAATTGTTGCGATGGGAGACACCGGTGCCAGGGGTTGCTCGCGTTGCCATGCAAGACGTCGAGGTGTCCGGATGCCCCATCAGCAAGGGCGAACGGGTCAGTCCGCTTCTGGGCGCGGCCAACACCGACCCAGCCGAGTTCCCCGATCCGGAGCTGGTGGACTTCAACCGCAATCCGAATCGGCATCGCGCGTTTGGCGGAGGTCCGCACCGCTGCCTCGGATCCCACCTGGCCCGCATGGAACTACGCGTGGCATTGCGCGAATTCCACCGGCGCATACCGGATTACGAGATCAAGCCTGGCACCCAACTGACCTACACCGCCGCCCTGCGATCGGTGGAGGCGCTGCCGCTGGTGTTCGGAGTTCCGGGGCGATGAGTCACGTCTCGGTCGACCCGGACCGCTGTGTCGGGCACGGCCGCTGCTACTCGCTGGCGCCGGACATCTTCGATGCCGACGAGATTGGACACTCAATCGTGCTGGTCGAGGACGTCTCCGGTGAGGCCGAGCAGCATGCCCGCACCGGCGAACAAAACTGCCCGGAGCAGGCGATCACGCTGACGCCCTGAGTGTCCCTGAAGCGATATGACAGACGCTTGCGGCTTGCGGGTCGTACGCTGACGCAAACTGCAGAAGGGACGCTTGCCAATGGAACCGAACCAGCTCGATCCAGTAGCCAGCGAACGGTTGTCGCACGCCGCCAAGTCGTGGACGTCCGACCTGTCGATCAACGAGTTCGCGTTACTGCACGGCGCCGGGTTCGAACCCATCGAACTGGTGATGGGTGTCTCGGTGTATCACGTCGGCTTTCAGTTCAGCGGCATGCGACAGCAACAGGAATTGGGCGTCCTCACCGAGGCGACTTATCGTGCGCGCTGGAATGCGATGGCGCGCATGCAGGCCGAAGCCGATGCGCTCAAAGCGGACGGGATCGTCGGCGTCCGGCTGAACTGGCGCCATCACGGCGAGGGCGGCGAACACCTCGAGTTCATGGCAGTCGGGACCGCGGTGCGCTACACCGAAAAGCCCGGCACATTCCGGCGTCCCAACGGACAGGCGTTTTCCAGCCACTTGTCCGGCCAGGACATGGTGACCCTGCTGCGGTCCGGGTTCGCGCCGGTGGCCTTCGTGATGGGCAACTGCGTGTTTCATATCGCCGTGCAGGGGTTCATGCAGACCCTCCGCCAGATGGGCCGCAACATGGAGATGCCGCAGTGGACGCAGGGCAACTACCAAGCGCGGGAGCTGGCGATGTCGCGCATGCAGAGCGAGGCCGAACGCGACGGCGCGACCGGCGTGGTGGGCGTGCACTTCGCGATTTCCAACTACGCGTGGGGACTCCACACGGTGGAGTTCTACACGGCGGGAACCGCGGTACGCCGCACCGGCAGCGGCGAAACCATCACGCCGTCGTTTGTCCTGCCGATGGACAACTGATGACCGAGTTCGATCCCGAGCGGGTGAGCCGCACAATCGCGGCCGCGCTCGCCGGTCCTGGCGGAGTGGCGTTGGTGGTGAACGTGTTCGCCGGACTCCCGGGCGTGGTGCATACACCCGCGCGACGTGGTCTGTTGCGATCGCAGCCGGAGCGGATCCAGATCGGCGATTGGCGCTACGAGGTCAGCCGCGACGGCCGCCTGCTGGCGGCGCACCTGGTCAACGGCGTCGTGATCGCCGAGGACCTCCTGCTCGCCGACGCCGTAGGTCCGCACATCGCCCGCGCGCTCGGGCAGATCGTCGCCAGATACGGCGCGAGTGTCGTCCCGAACATTAACGCCGCCGTCGAGATTCTTGGCACTAGCACCGGCCACGCGTTCTGATCCGACGCGCGGCCTAGACCCCGAAACCGGATTTGAGCTGCGATCGCCCAACCGTCGAACCGCTCGGGCATCGGCCTCGTGTACATCGCATGGGTCATGGCCGTCACGCGCTGAGCAGTTCGCGCTCATTGCCGACGATGATGGGTGGACTCGCTACGGTCGATAGGCCGAATCACGAGCTGACCATCGAGCTCCGTGATGTGGTGCGCCAGTACCGCGTCGGCGGTCAACTGGTGCGCGCACTCGACGGGATCAACCTGAGGCTCGAGGGCGGTCAGTTCCTGTCGATCGTAGGGCCGTCGGGGGCGGGCAAGAGCACCCTTCTGCACCTGCTCGGCGCGCTTGACTCCCCCGATTCGGGATCGATCACGTTCGACGGCAAGGAAATCGGCCGCCTCGGCGATGAGCAGCAGTCCGACTTTCGGCACCACCGGGTGGGATTTGTCTTCCAGTTCTTCAATTTGCTGCCGACGCTCTCGGCATGGGAGAACGTGGCCGTGCCCAAGCTGCTGGACGGTGTGCGGCTGGGCAAGGCCAAGCCGGCTGCGGTCCAACTGCTGGAACGGGTCGGGCTCGGCGACCGGACCGAGCATCGGCCGTCGGAGATGTCCGGTGGCCAGATGCAGCGGGTAGCGGTGGCGCGGGCCTTGATGATGGACCCGCCGCTGATTCTCGCCGACGAGCCAACGGGCAATCTCGATTCCACAACGGGCGCTTCGATCTTGGAACTTCTCGCCGAAGTCGCGCACGAGCCAGGCCGCAGTCGGCTGGTGGTGATGGTCACCCACAACCCGGAGGCCGCGGAGGCGACGGACCGGGTTATCACACTGCAGGACGGCAGGGTCGGTTCCGACCAGTCGTTGTTGGTTTCGTGGTGAATCCGGGCTCGGCGGCAGCT
Source organism: Mycobacterium sp. NGS41 (assembly GCF_059812725.1). Lineage (NCBI taxonomy): Bacteria > Bacillati > Actinomycetota > Actinomycetes > Mycobacteriales > Mycobacteriaceae > Mycobacterium > Mycobacterium sp. NGS41. The sequence continues at coordinate 33,692 of NZ_JCALDF010000027.1, read as the reverse complement.
GCCGCGGCCAGCCGGCTACGGGTGTTCAGCCTGCGCGAACTCGCCGTTCATCGTCGCCGCACGACCGCCTCGATCGCGGTAATGGCAGTGTCCGCAATGTATCTGGTGGCGATATTCGGCATCTTCGGCTCGATCACTGGTTCGGTGAACCGACTGGCCGACGGTATCGCGGGTATCGCCGCCCTGGAGGTGTCGGGTATCACCGACGCAGGATTCCCCGACACCATAACGGCCGACGTGGCCGCGGTTCCCGGTGTCGCGGTCGCGGCGCCGATGATCCGTACGTCGGCGTCCACCACGTCGGGGCCCGTGCTGTTGTTCGGCGCGGACGCGAGCATCGGCGCGCTGGGCGGCGCACTCAAAGACGCCGTATCGGGACAGCTGACCACCCCGTCGGCGACACCCGACGGGGTACGCGTCGGTCCGGCTGTGGGCCACGCCAAAGGCACCACATTCCAGCTTGGTTCGGGGTCCGTCACGGTCATCGAGGTGCTCGGCGGTAAGCGACTTGCGGATCTCAACGGCGGACACTATGTCCTTGGCCCACTTGCTTTGGCGCAGAACATCACCGGGCGGCACGGCCAGCTCGACTCGATCCTGATCACCGTCAAACCGGGTGCTGATCTGGCCCAGGTTCGCAATGCCGTCACCGCCGCGGTGAACGGCCGGGCAATTGTGGCGGACCCCAGTATGCGGGCGACCAGAGCGGGCGACGGCGTCAAGATGATGAACTACATGGCGCTGATGGGCGCGATGGTCGCTTTGATGGTTGGCGCCTTTCTGATCTACACCACGATGACGATGGCGATCACCCAGCGCCGCCCGGTCATCTCGATGCTGCGCGCGATCGGTGGCCGGCGGACCACCATCGTTCGTGACATGCTCGCCGAAGCGGCATTGCTGGGACTTTTCGGCGGAGCCATCGGGTCGGCCGCCGGAATATTGCTGGGCCGCATTGCCATTGGCCGATTGCCTGCGGCCATGACCCAGGGGCTGGAGGCCCGCATCGAGTACTGGTTGCCGGGCTACGCGATACCTGTCGCGTTGGCGGCCACGGTAGTCACCAGTGTAATCGCCTCGGCGATGGCCACGCGGCAGGTGTACAAGGTCTCACCGATCGAGGCGTTGGCGCCCGTCGGGGTATCGGCCGCCGATCGCGTGCCGCCCTGGCTGCGGAGGGCAACCGGGATCGGGGCCGTCACGGTATTGGCGTTATCGATGCTGGTCGTCGTCAGCCAACGAGGTGTCGTGGCCTTTGCCGCGATGTCTGCCGTGTTCTGTGCCGAAGTTGCGCTCGGCTTCGCGCTCACCGCGCCGATCGTGAAGGCCACGGCCGCGACGGCCCGCATGTTCGGATCGTTCGGCGCACTGGCGGCGGCGACGATCGAGCGCGCACCGCGCCGGGTCTGGGCGACGGTGATGACGGTCCTCATCGCGGTGGTGACCACCATCGCGATCACCGGCACCAACACCGACATGATCCGCTCGGCGCGGGGCATCTTCTCGCCGGTCGCCGAGGTCCCGATTTGGGTAAGCGCCAATGCTCCCGATAGCTACCCCACCGACGCTCTGCCGCAAGGACTTTCCGAAAAAGTGACCTCGATGCGGGGCGTGGCACGCGTCGTCGAGGGCGCGTTCGGGTTCGCCGAGGTCGGCGGCACCCGTGTGATGCTGGACGGGTTTTCCGCGGGAACCGCCGACGCACTCTTCCGCGCGCTCGACAATCGGGTCCGGTCCGAAGTGCTCGCCGGTCAGGGCGTGGTGCTCACCCAGAATCTGGGCAAGACCCTCCACGTCCGGGCCGGTGATCCACTACGTATGCAAACCCCGCGCGGCCTGCGACAGACAACCGTGCTGGCCGTGGTGCCATACTTCTCGACCGTCATCGGAACGGTCGGAATGAGCCTCGATCAACTGCGCACCTGGTTCGACCGTCCGGCGGCCACCGTACTGCAGGTTTCGGCGTCCCCGGGCGTCGACCCGAAACACCTGCTGACCGAGGTCCGCCGGATGGTACCCGCGCCGAATTGCGTCTACGACGGTCGTGCGGAGTTGGCCGGGCTTGAGGCGCCGATGCGGCAGAGCATGTTCATCGCGAATGCCGTGTGGGTCATCATCGTGTTGGTGACGGCGGTCGCGCTACTCAACACCCTGACGCTGTCGGTGCTGGAACGCCGCCGCGAAATCGGTGTGCTGCGGGCGATGGGATCCAGCCGACACTTCACACTGCAGATGGTTCTGGTCGAGGCGGTGGGTATCGGGGTGGTCGGTGGTGTGTTGGGGCTGATATTCGGCGTGACGGACCAGTGGCTGTTCAGCCTCGTCAGCGGCGAGATGATGAGCTTTCAAGTGAGCTTCCGGCCAAGCGCTGGGGTACTTGTCTTCACGATCGGGGCGCTGGCGATCAGCTTGCTCGGGTCCGTGCCACCCGCGCGGCGCGCGGCGCGGCTCAATATCATCGAGGCCGTCAGCGTCGACTAGAGCCTGGCTATTCGCTCACTGTGGCTCGATCAATGTGGCGAAGCCTTCCAGATGAGGTTTGCACGGGAACGGCACCGGGGTTCGGATGCTGCGCAGTCCCGCGGTGTCGAAGCCTGCTGCGGCAATGGAGTCGACGGTTCTGCGGTTCGGCTCGCAGCCGGCGGCCAACCAAGACCACGGCTTTGCGACAAGGTCTTGCAACCGACCGATCGCGCCCTCGCCGCGAACATGCTCGAGCACCACCAGCCGGCCTCCCGGCGCGAGCACCCGCCGGATCTCGCGCAGGGTGGCGGCGACGTCGTCGACGGAGCACAACACCAGCCCGGTGTGCACCGAGTCGAAGCTGTTGTCCGGAAACGGAATCGACTCGCCCGTCCCGGCCACAATGTCGGCTGCGAGGCCGCGGCGCAAGGCGACGCGAGATCCCATCCGCTGGAAGGCGGGCACCGGCTCAACGGCGGCCACCGAGGTCACCGTCGGCGGCACGAACTTCAAGTCGGTGCCTGGTCCAAGTCCGACCATCAGCAGCCGGCCCGTCGCATGGGCGAGCGCCGCCCGTCGATATCGGTAGTAGAAAAGCCGGTCGAAAATCGGCTGACCGAATCGGTACACATAGGGGAACAGCGGATTACTGCGCGTTATCGGCTACCTAAATCGAGTTGGAATGGCGGATATTCGTCCCGCATCAAAGAAACATACACCGCAACCCGATAGCGCCAACGCACGATGCCGAGGAGGAACTCGAAGATGCCACGCGGAATCGTCGCGGTGCACAACAACGCCACCGCGGCGATCACGGTGAGCACCTGCAGGAGTGGTTCCATCGCCCAGCAGAGGAGTATCTGCGGCAGCGCCAGCAGCCACCACTTCACCAGCACAGCCCAATTCGCAAGCCGCTCTGGATAGTCCACCTCGAGATCGGCCGGATAATCGGCCCGCGGCGCGAGCGTAAAGGGCGGGTACCGGTCGGTGCTGTTCATCGGGAACCGGTAATTCATGACCCGCCACGACCAGCGCAGAACACCGACGTTGAAGTCGAAGATCGCGTGCGGATACCGTCCCGTGAGTAAAATGGCAACGCCCGCAACGATTGTCAGCAGCGGATACACCAAATACAGCATTATCAATATCGGGTAGTGCGGAACGGCCAGCACACACCACTTGACGAGCCAGAGCCAGCGCGACGGCGTGTCGAGGGCGCCTCGCACCCGCACCGGATCGTCTGGATTGCTCATCACCGTCACGGACAAACAGCGGCCGAGATCGGGTTGGTCGCCGCGGCGAGTTCCCGGCTGATCTGCTGCGCCAGCCGGCGGTGACTTGTCCAACGCAGAAACGTGGTCATGGTCCAGGTGTGGAACCGGTCCGAGATCAAAGCCGCCGGTCTCAGCGTCGATTCGCCGTGGGCGACCTGAAGCGACGCCACCCTGGACACCGCTGCGACCTTGCGCCGCCTGGTCTTCTCGTACCAGCGCAGCGCGCTCGGGACATCACCGAACCGGGGGTTTGTTCCTCGTTGCAGGTCCGAGAGCGCCTTGCACAACACCATCGCGTCGAGCAACGCCTGATTGGTGCCCTGCGCGAGCGTCGGCGGCATCGTATGGGCGGCGTCACCGAGCAACGTGAGCACTCCGGCACTCGCGGTGGGAATCGGATGTCGAAAATGCGGAAAGGGTGAAGCCGCCAGGTCGTCGTCGGTGAGTTTTGCGAGCAGCAGGTCGACCGACTCGGTCCAGCCGCTGAAATTGGACCGGATCACGTCGATAGGACGCCGCGGCCGGACGAATTCGGATGACCACGGCAAGTCGAACCACCACTGCAGATGGGAGTCGCCCGCGGGCCAGAGCCCCAGGTTTCCGCGTTCACCGATCACGATGAGCCCGACCCGCCGGTCTGTGACATCCGAGATCTCCGGAAACCGAACCAGCCCCTGCCAACTGCACCAGCCCGTCGGCTCCGCGTCCGGCGCACCGACCACGTCCCGGATTCTCGAATGCAAGCCGTCGGCGCCGATCAGCACATCGCCTTCGGCCGAGCTGCCGTCTTCGAATTCCACCCGCACCCCGTCGTGCCAAGTCGTGACCCCGACAGCCCGGGAACCGCATCGGATGCGTTCTCTTGGAAAGCCTTCCAGCAGCCTTTCCAACAAAACACGACGTGGCACCATCCGCACGGACGCACCGAGCCGGTTCTGGATCGCCGTCACGTCCAAGGTGGCGAGTGGGCGTCCGCTTGATGTCGTCACCCGGACGCGGGACAGCAGCTGACCGGCACCGTCCATGTCCACGCCCAGCTGCCGCAGCACTGTCTCGCCGTTGGACCAAATGGTCACGGCACCGCCACCCGCCTGCACATCCGACCGCTGATCGAAGACGGCGACGTCATGCCCGTCTCGCAGCAACCCCCGGGCAACGGATATTCCGGCTACGGCAGCGCCGACAACAAGCACCCGAAGGGGTCGGCGCGAAGGCTTTTCGGCGGACACGCTCAACATCGGTGGTAGACAACTGACATGACTGTTGGCGCCATCGCGATCACGATCTTTCATCCGCCCTCCGATCCGCGGCGATTCGACCGGTGGGTGGCCGGATATGTTGCTTCGGCGCGTCACTGCATTGGTCACGTATCCGCGCGTCAATCGGTTCAGGGCAGCGAGCAGCTCGATTGGGCGGTCGAGATCTCCTTCGAGAACGCTGACCAGCTCGACGCCTGGCTCGATAGCGATGAGCGCCGAGCCCTGGTCGCCGACGGTCAAGCGCAGGGCTACTGGCGGTCCGCCTCGGATCTGGTGCTCGCGGACGACGAGCTGCCACCAGCCAACGTGGGTGTTTTCCTGCATAGCGTGACGCCCGGCAAAGAAGCTGAATTCGTGGCGGCCCAAAGCGATCTGACGATGGTCAGCTCCGGCTTCCCGGGATATGAAGGCACGGCACTGTTTCCGGCGGACGCGTCGGGCCACTGGATGTCGGTGCTTCGCTTCCGGACGGCGGCTCAGCTGACGGCATGGATTCGGTCGCGCGAGCGCCAGGAAGCGTTGCCGCGCCTGCGGGGCGAACTGACCCGAGACTTCGCCGAACTGCCACGTAGCGCGCCATTCGGGTCGACGGTTCGAATCGCCGACGGTCATACGAGGATCACACCGGCATGGAAGACAGCGATGCTGGTCGTGCTGTGCCTGTACCCGACGGTGATTCTGCTGTCCAAGTGGCTGTCGCCGGCGTTTGGTCAGCTTGGTATGCACCAGGCCCTGGCGGTGTTCGTCGGTAACGTCATCAGCGTCGTCCTCCTGCAATGGGTGCTGGTGCCGGCGGCATCGCTGCCGTTTCGGCGCTGGCTCGACCCGATCGATGGGGCAGCTGCGCGAATCAGCGTGGCCGGAGCGGCGGCGCTCGTCGTCGCCTACGCCGTACTGCTGGTGATATTCACGGTCGTCGGATGGCCGGGCAGCTAACCGCCGATCATGTTGTGCAGTTCCTCGACTGACCAAGGCCCGGAGTCGTGGTGGTCCCGGTAACCCAGTACCCGCGGCACCGGCCGATCGAAGCGGCCGACGAATCCCCCTGCGGCAACAAAGATCTGGCCCGTCACACCGCGTGACAAGTCGCTGGCAAGATACGCGTAGATCGGGGCCGCAAAAGCAGCCGGAGCGACGTCCAGCGAGGCTAGTTTGGTGATCTCATCGAGTAGTCCGCGACGGTGCAGATCGTCGATATGTTCTTCGTACTCCGCACCGGACGACAGCCGTGTCCGCGCGCCCGGACACACCACGTTGGCGCGCACGCCGTGACCTTTCAATTCCGCGGCAATAGCGACGGTCAGTCCGTTGACCGCGCCTTTGCCCGCCGGATAGCCGGTGCCGCCGTAATCGCCGAGGAACGCGGCTGAGCTGGTGTTGATGATCGACCCCCGCCCTTGGGCGGCCATGACCGGCGCGGCCACCCGGCAGGTGTGAAACGTCGTGCCGACGTGGGCGCTCATCAGCCGGTCGAACTCCGCCGGCGAGATGTTAAGGATCGAAGAACGGAGCGGTTCGGCGATCCCTGCGCAATTGATCAGCACGTCGAGCCGTCCGAATGTATCAGTGCATTCTTGGATGAGCGTCGGGGCAACGCGTTCGTCGTCTGCTGCTCCGGATACGGCGGCGGCCCGACCTCCTGAGGCGCTGAGGGCCGCGACCGTCTCTTCAACGGCAACGGGATCGCGCCCGTTGACCACGACGCCCGCACCGAGGTCGCAGAGCAGTTCAGCCACTGCGCGCCCGATGCCGCGACTGCCGCCGACCACGACGGCGGCATGCCCGGCCAGCAAACCGGCCATATCAGGTCTCCTGTCGTTGGCACAGCAGCGCGGGGTACTGTGCGATGCGATGAGAATCTCTCATACGGTGCTCGCCGGCCTGACAGCGGTGACTCTGGCGCTATCGGTGGACGGCTGCAGCAGTAAACCGTCGTCGACTGCCGGCCGCAGCTCCGCGCCGCCATCGTCAGCACAGGCACAGCCGACCGATTACGCCAAATTGTTGATCCAGGCGACAGACATCGTCGCGCCGGACCCCTTCACGGCCGGCCCGCACACAAACAATCCGAACGGCCAGCCAGGTGTCGCGGCAACGTTCAGCACCGAAGACGGCATTCACGTCATTCACGACACGATCCAGGTTCTGGCGGATCCCGCCGCCGCTACCAATGCGTTGAATGCGGCGAAGGGCGCACAGGCGAACGCCCTGAAACACCCGAAAACGCAACCCGCCAACATCGGTACCGGTGGGACGACGGTGCTGGGTAATCTGCTGGACCGGTCCAAAGGCGTGACAATCCTGTTGTTCACCGAGGGCAGGGCGTTCGTCACACTGCAATTCGATGGCCCGGTCGACTCTTTGGCGCCTTCCGACTTCTACACCGATGTTGGTCAGAAGCAGGACGCGGCCATCAAGAAGGGGCTCGGCGGCTGATCGGGTGTCGCCGGCGGTTTGCGCTATATCACCGTGAATGCGACGCGCGCCCAGGCGTTGTTGCCGTATCCGCGTGGATTCCACAGGGACGCCGCTGATTCCGGTTGCAGGGCGCCGGTGTCGTCCCAGGCTCGTGCGGTGACGCGCAGCGGTCCCGGTCGTACGTCCACGGTCAGCGACCACGGTCGCCATGACCATTCGCTGGGTGCCCTGTGTAGGTCGGCTCGCTGCCAGGTGAGGCCGTCGTCGAGGGAAACGTCGACCCGCTCTACGGTGCGGCCATCGCCGGCAATCCCATAACCGCGGATGGTCAGGGCGCCCGCGGCCACCTGGTCGCCGTCGGTGGGGTTCAGCACGTCGCAGTTGAGCGCCAGCGACGACAGCGAAATGCCTTCGCCTGGCTCGCTGGCGTCGGGATCGGCCTCCGGAGGCAGGATGCGGTAATCGTGGGCCTGGAAGTAGTTCTGGGACGGCCCGGCTTGCACGGTGACGCCGGTGACCCATTTGACGCTGCGGGCACCGATGTAGCCCGGCACCACCACGCGGACGGGCCCGCCGTGGGCGCGCGGAAGCAATTTGCCGTTCATCTGCCAGGCCAGCAACACCTCCGCTGACATCGCCTTGCTCATCGGGATGGAGCTGCCATAGGTCTGGACGGGCCGCGCTTCCTGGGCCACGTCGGGTGCATCGAAGGCAATATGCAGCCCGTCCCCCGACTGCGCTCCGGCCGCCGCGAGGATGTCCGCCAACCGCACGCCGCGCCATTGGGCGGTGGAGATCGCCCCGTGGGCCCACGGTTCTTTACCGGGTATCGCCCGGACCCGCAGCATCTCGGCACGCCGATTGCCGGCGCACGCCAACGTCGCCACCACATTGTGCTGGTCGAAATCGGTTTTCAACTGGTCGTAGGTCAAGGTGAGCGCCTTGTCGACCAGGCCCGCGACCGTCAGCCGCCACTGCTTCGGCGCGATTTCGGGGATGGGACCGTGATTGCGAGCATAGAACGCGTCGGCTGGGGTGATAGGGCTGTTCGCCAGCACGGCGGCCGGTGGCTCGGCGTTGTAAGGAACTTGTGTGCGCACGATCATGTCCTCGCGTTTACCCCACGGCCCCTGTCCGATATGGGCCCGCCGCGCTGCGATCGTGTTCATATCCGTCATTGTCCGTCGTCAAACCCAGCCAGGGGTACCCTTCTGCATTTTGTGAGCTCACAAATTAGGCTTGTGCGCGTCTGCCAGCTCACAAGTGAAGCTTGTATGCCCGTCGTCGGAGGATCATCATGGCATCCCTCAGCACGCATATGCCGGAACTGTCCGCGTTCGAAATCTTCTTGGCGATCGCCAGGACGGGCAGCCTCGGTGCCGCAGGGCGCGAGTTCGGCCTGACGCAGCAGGCGGTTTCGGCGCGATTGGCCTCGATCGAGGCGCAGACCGGTGTGACGCTAGTCGTGCGAACACCACGCGGCTCTCAACTGACGTCCGCCGGCGTCGTCGTCGCCGAGTGGGCGGACCGGTTGCTCGACGTCGCTCACTATGTGGATGCCGGGTTGGCCTCGCTGCGCTCAGAGAAGCGCAAGCGCGTCAAGGTCGCTGCCAGCCTGACGATAGCCGAACAGCTGATGCCCCGCTGGTTGGTGTCGCTGCAGGTTGCGGCGAACCGGCTCAGCGCCCCCACCCCTGAAGTCATCATGACGGCGACCAACAGCGATCAGGCAATTTCAGCCGTACGAACTACGGCCGCAGACCTCGGCTTCATCGAGACTCCCTACCTGCCAACAGGATTACGCAGTCGGGTGGTCGGGCATGACGAGCTGGTGTTGGTCGTGCCGGTCGACCACAAGTGGGCGCGCCGCCAGCGAACGGTCAGCGCAGCCGAACTGAGCCAAACGCCACTTGTGACTCGCGAACCGGGCTCGGGCACGCGTGATTCGCTGACCGCGGCGCTACGCGCAATGCTGGGCGACTCGATGCGGCAAGCGCAACCGGTCCTCGAATTGTCTTCGGCCGCCGCGGTGCGTTCGGCCGTCGTCGCAGGCGCGGGGCCCGCGGTGATGAGCCGGCTGGCGGTTGCTGACGACCTGGCGATCGGACGCCTGCGCAGCGTGGCGGTCCCTGAATTGGATCTCAGACGCGAACTGCGCGCCATCTGGGTGGGTGGACGTACTCCGACCGCCGGAGCAGCCCGCGACCTGCTCGTTCACATCACTAGCCGCGGTGGCGGGTAGCCGGAGTTCGCGCAGCGTGCGACGAGATCGACGCTAGCGCGGAAAGTGCGGGTGGCCATCACGCTAGCGTCGATCTGGGCGATAACGACGAATGAACGCTGCCTCGCCCTTAAACAGATTGATTTAATTGCGGGCGCGGTGTTCACTGATTCGATGACCGCTGAGCGAACAGTTCGCTCTGACAGATCGATGGGGACTCGCGAAGCAATCCTGTCGGCGGCGGAATTGTTGTTCGCCGAATGCGGCATGTATGCCGTGTCCAACCGGCAGATCAGCGATGCGGCGGGACAGCGCAACAATGCCGCCGCCTGTTATCACTTCGGTTCCCGGATCGACCTGCTGCGGGCGATAGAAAGCAAGCATCGGGAGCCGATCGAGCAACTGCGTGCCCAGATGCTGGCCGACGTCGGTGATTCGGCCGAGTTACGAGACTGGGTAAGCACATTGGTGCGCCCGCTCACCGATCACCTGGCGGCGCTGGGCACGCCGAGCTGGTACGCACGCTTTGCCGCTCAGGCCATGGCCGACCCCACGTACCGCCACGTCGTCACCAAGGACGCGTTGACGTCGCCGATGCTGGTGCGCACCGTTAGCGGCATCAACCGCTGCCTGCCCGACCTGCCCAAGCGAGTGCGTTCCGAACGCGGCGTGATGGCCCGCAACCTGCTGATGCACACGTGCGCCGAACACGAAGCCGCGCTGGCCGAACACGGCCGACGGTCTCGTTCGGCCTGGCCAGTGGCCGGCGAGGGACTGATTGACGCAATCGTCGGGCTGTGGCGCGCCCCCGTCCATGTCAACGTGGCCGTCGGCTAGCCACCGGAAACTATAGGAGTGCGAGGACCACAATGACCGACATCTCGACCGATAGTCCCACCAACGTCCCCGAGTTTCCGATGACACGGAAGGCGACCTGTCCGTTTGCGCCCCCACCAAAGGTGTTGGAGCTCAACGCTGCTAAACAGTTGAGCAAGGTCCGGATCTGGGACGACAGCACACCCTGGCTGATCACCGGCTACGACGCGATACGTGCGTTGTTCACCGATTCCCGTGCCTGCGTCGACGACCGACTGCCGGGCTATCCGCACTGGAACGAGGGAATGTTGGCGACGGTGCACTCCCGGCCGCGTTCGGTCTTCACCTCAGACGCCGAAGAGCACACTCGTTTCCGCCGGATGCTGTCAAAACCGTTCACCTTCAAGCGTGTCGAAGCGCTGCGTCCGGCGGTGCAGAAGATCACCGACGACCACATCGACGCCCTGCTGGCCGGCCCTCAGCCGGGTGACGTCATCAGCACATTGGCGTTGCCTGTTCCCTCGCTGGTCATCAGCCAGTTGTTGGGCGTTCCCTACGACGACGCCGATTTCTTTCAGCAGCAGGCTCACCGGGGCATGGGCCGCTATGCGACGCCTGAGGACACCGCGCAGGGCGCCGCCTCGTTGGCGAAGTACCTGGCCAAGTTGATTCGGAACAAGATGCACAGTCCCGCAGAGGATTTGGTTTCCGACCTGGCCGAACGAGTCAACGCCGAAGAGATCAGCGTGCGCGAGGCCGCGCAACTGGCCACCGGGGTGCTGATCGCCGGTCATGAGACCACCGCCAACATGATCGGGCTGGGTGTCGCGGTACTGCTGGAGCACCCCGATCAGTTGGAGTTGCTGCGAGACACCAAGGATCCCAAGTTCATCGCCAGCGGGGTCGAAGAGCTGATGCGGTATCTGAGCATCATCCAGACCGGGCAGCGCCGCATCGCCATCGAGGACATCGAGGTCGGCGGCGAGACCATCCGCGCCGGCGAGGGCATCATTCTCGACGTCGCTCCGGCCAACTGGGATAGCCGCCAATTCCCTAACCCGGACCGGCTGGACCTGCGCCGCGACGACGGTCCGCACGTGGGGTTCGGGTATGGCCGGCATCAATGCGTCGGTCAACAACTCGCGCGGATGGAGTTACAGATCGTCTTGCCCACCTTGTTTCGCCGTATCCCCACGCTGCGGCTGGCGGTGCCACTCGAAGAGCTACCGTTCAAGCACGATTCACTGGCCTACGGCCTCTACGAGCTTCCGGTCACATGGTGACGAACAATCTCGCTGCCCGCGGCGCGACCCTCGACATTCCCGACGAACCTGACTGGGAGCGCATGCGATGCGAGATCGGGGCACGGTTGCGTTCGGCGATGGCCGAGCACGGAGTCGACGCGCTGATTCTGTTGATGAACGGCCACGTCCAATATGCGACCGGGGTCAGTTGGCCGTTGCTGGACGCGGGCCTGTCACATGTGGAGCGCCCAGTGGCGATCGTGCTGGCCGAGGACGTGCATCCGCATCTCTTCCTGCCTTTTCGAAGCGGAGCCTCGTCGGCGCCATCTGGTCCTGTCGACCACGTGCACGACCCGGTCTATCTCGAATTCGACTACGGCGTAGCACAGTTCGCTCGCGTCCTGGCCGGGCTGATCCCGCCGGGTGCGACCGTCGCCGTCGACGAACTGACCGGTGCGATGCGCAGGTCAGAGGCCACACTGTTCCCGTCGGGCCCGCCGTCGGATGCGGCGATGGTTGTCGGTGCGGCGCAGTTGGTCAAGACACGCGACGAGGTTTCGTGTATCCGGCGGGCGTCGCGGATCACCGAGCAGGCGATGACGGATGTGCAGCAGGCACTGGCGCCGGGTGTGCGGCAGATCGACCTTTCGGCCACGCTGGTACGGCGTGCGTTCGAGCTCGGCGCCACCGCCAACATGCTGGAGGCCATCTGGCAGGTGATGCCGGCTTCACGCGAAGCCGGCGTGTGGACGACCCACGGCGATCTGGCGTTGCCGCTGCTGCCGAGCGATCGGGAACTGTCAGCGGGGGATGTGCTCTGGACCGATATCAGCTTCAGCTACGCCGGATACTGCTCAGATTTCGGCCGCACCTGGCTGGTCGGCGAACCACCCACGGCAGCGCAGCAGGACCAGTTCCGGCAGTGGCGACACATCCTGGACGCGGTGCTCGCGGTGACCAGGGCCGGCGCTACCTCGGGGGATTTGGCCCGCGCGGCGATTGCCGCTTACAGCGGCCGCAAACCGTGGCTGCCGCACTTCTACCTGGGCCACGGCATCGGCACCTATCCCGCCGAAACCCCCATGATCGGAACCGATCTGGGCGAGGAGTTCGACGACAACTTCGTCTTTCCACCCGGCATGGTGTTGGTTTTGGAACCGGTGGTGTGGGAGGACGGTTCCGGTGGCTATCGCAGTGAGGAGATCGTGGTGATCACCGAAGACGGCTACACGCCTATCACCGACTACCCCTACTCCCCCTACGGTGACTGAGATTGCGCCAGACGTCCTCCCGTTGCGGGTCGGGCGTCGGAAGCGGGCGCTGGCCCAAATGGAGGCACACGACCTCGACTTGCTGGTGCTCGGGCGGCAAGCCAACGTCCGCTACGTCACCGGCGCCCCGCAGCTGTGGATCGCCGGAACGCGACCGTTCGGTCCGGTCTGCGTCGTAGTGCGCGCCACCGGCGACATCTACCTCAACACCACTGACGACGAAGGCGTCCCCGAGGAGATAGGCCACGATCACCTCTACGGCTTGACGTGGAACCCGATGACGCTGATCGACGTATTGAAGAAGATCGATGGTGCCGATACGGCGCGACGGGTCGGAACCGACGCCATCACACCGACTTTCGCCGCGTTGCTGCCCGATGCGTTTCCCAGCGCCGAGCTGGTGGACGGCGAGCTGGCGATGCGCGAGGCACGGCGCATCAAGACACCCGATGAGATCGCGGCCGTGGGCGTGGCTCTTCGTATCGCCGAAGGTGGCCTCGCCGCCGGGGTGACCGAATTGCGGATCGGGGTATCGGAGCCGAAGCTGGCCGGCGCGGTGCTGGAAGCTATGGCCGCCGGCGGGGTCAGCACACCCGCCACCCAGGATGCCGCGTGGGTGACCTCGCGCGAACATCCGTGGCGGCGTGCACAGCCGCACAGCAATATTCGGGGAGGCGATCTTGTCGCCTTCGCCGCCGGTGCATTGGCCGGCGGCTACGTCGGCGAGGTGGGCCGCACCTGGCCGGTAGGAGAGGTTTCGGCCGAGGCGCGCGAGCTGTACCGGCGCTCGAACACGCTGCACGACAGACTCATTGCGGCTTGCCGTCCAGGAGCGTCCACCCGTGGTTTGCTCGACGCCTATGACGCGTCCGGAGAGCCGATTCCGCCGATGCCGGTCGCATACGGGCTCGGGCTGGGCTTCGATCCGCCGGTGGTGTCTGAAATACTTTCTGCCGCAGATGAACACGAGCACCTCGAATCGGGGATGGTGCTGGCGATCACGGCTTATGTGTGGCAGGAAGGCGTCGGCGCCGTACTTCGCCGAGACACGGTTCACATCACCGAGGGCGGCGCTGAGGTGCTGACCACGAGCCCGTCCTGGGATGACGACACGACCTGATCCACGAGGTCATCGGGTCGGACTCGCGGCCCTCGAGAGGCTGGTATAAACAAACCGGCTACTACGGCCAACGGTAATCGCCTATCCGGACGACGGCCCCTGCTAATCCCCAGTCCGCACTGCAAAACCGCGCGAACGTCACCGAGCGACGGACTTCGCGGCCGCGGCCACGCCGAATACGCGGCGGAACGAGTCGCCGCCGTAACTGGTCGGTTGTGGTTCGGCCTCGATAAGCCGGAACGTCCGTACTTCGTCGTCGCGCCGCTCGGCGCGCAAGAATAGCGAACTGGGATCGTGACGACCATGCAGCGTGCTAGCCAGGTCGTAGAGGTGGGTGACCAATACCACCTGGACACCCACCTCGCTGAAGGCGTCGATGACGGACCGCGCGATCTGGGATCCTTCCCGCTCGTTGGTCGACGCGAACGACTCGTTGCAAAGCACAAGCGAATTCGGACCAATGTAGTCGACAATTTTGCTCATTCGCATCAGTTCCTCGTCCAGCTTGCCGTGGGTCAAGGTGGCGTCCTCTTCACGCTTGAAATGCGTGATAGTCGCGTTGACGATGCTGGCGACAAACGACTCTGCTGCAACAAACATTCCGGCCTGCATCATGATCTGCGCGGCTCCGATGCTGCGCAGGAAGGTCGACTTGCCACCCGCATTGGCGCCGGTCACCACGATCAACGATTTGTTGTCAGCCGCCACATCGTTAGCGATCACAGCCCGAGTTGCCGTGAGGCACAATGCGATATCGCGCAGGCCGCGGCAGCTGAACCTCCGCGTGCCGATTGGTGCTGGAGTGGGAAAACAGGTTGTCACACCAGATTCGGTCAACCGCGCGTGCAAGTTAACGCAGCCAATATAAAATGCCAGTTCCGCTCGCAATCGGGTGAAGAAGTCCTCTACGTGATCTGCGGATTGAGTCACGGTGTTGGCAATGTCGTTGACGCCGCGGCCGGCCAGTGCGGTGAGCGCATCCGCGCCGGCTTGGTCGCGCTCGTCGACCGTAAACCCAAACCCGTTGTGCGCATTTCCCGTCAACCTCTCCCACCAACTGAGCTTGGGAGCCCGGTGCAGGATGTGGTCTCGTCCTATGTTGCCGGGGCCTAACTGGGCGCTGAGCAACACGCCACGGGGCAGCTGAAGCTCGGCAATTTCGTGATCGAGGCGCGTGAGGTAGTCATCGGTGAGTTGTTCGGTGATCATCGCCAGAAACTGGCTGAAACCCGGCGATTGAAAGTCCGACGCGTGCCGGTCGCACACCGCGCGCATTTGTCTCAAGCTGGAGACCAGCAGTTCCAGAATCCGCACCGAGCGCCGCAGAATGGCCTGTGGGTCCCGAAAGAGTAGGGCACCCAGAAAGACTTTGCGGCGTACGTTGGCCGCATCCGTGGCGATCGCATACATCTCACGCACCGGTTCGGGATTGGCCAAGCAATCTGCCAACACCTGCTGGCGGTAGTTGATTACTGCGGGGTCGCGCACGCTCGCAGGCACGACTTGTGTGGCGATCTCGCGTACGAAGTCATCGGCGGCGGCCATTGCCCGGTACAGCGTGCTCAGTTCCAGGTCGTCTTCGATCATCATCGTGATGCCCGGCGGCAGTTGCCGTTCCAGTGTGTGGTCGTGTTTCGGATGCAGCAGCCTGACTCTCATTGCGCGAACCTCCTCAGCAACACCTCGTGACTGAGTCCGTACTTGTCGGCGAGCGCCGCGGCATAGGCCACGCCGTCGGCCGGCCTGCGAGTGAATCGGAAGGTTCGCACAGTGGGGTCATCGGGCGCCACATCGCCCACCATGCTGACGCAAGCGGCGTCGAGACTGGCCAGTTCGTCCAGAAATGTCACATAGACACCGATGCAGCCGATGGCGATCATGCGTCGGAGCACTTCGGCACCGATCACGAGAGAGTCATTGGCGGTGGTCGACGAGAAACTTTCGTTCATCACCACCAGGTTGTTGGGACGGGCTCGCGACACGATCTCGTGGATCCGCACCAACTCGTCGTCCAGCTTGCCACGCAATGTCGAGATGCTTTCCTGTCGCTCGAAATGGGTGAAGATCACGTCGGGCATGACCAGCTTGGCGGTTTCCGCCGGAACCGGGCAGCCGAGTGCCGCCAGATAGAAAAGCTGCCCCACGGTACGTGCGAAGGTAGTCTTTCCGCCTTGGTTGGGTCCAGTCACCACTAAAATGCGCTCGTTATGCTGAAGGCGAAAGCTGTTGGCTACCAAGGGATCGTGATCATCGTTCTGCTTGATCGCCAACGCCAGGTCGAATGCATTCTGGGCGAACAGACCCTCGAAGTCTGTCGTCACCTCTGGATAGCTGAACGCGTAGTCGCCTCTCTCGAAGCGGTGCATGAAATGCAGGTAAGACAAGTAGAACTGCGCTTCCCGGGCGAACATGGACAGCCGTTTGTCCAGGAAGTTCTGGTGATGCGCGCAGTAGTCGTGCAGTCGTCGAAATTCATCGGGGAACAGCTTGGCTACGCACTCGAGGATCTGTTCTTCGACATGGTTCATGTCGACGTAGTCCTTGATCACCGCGCGGTAGTCCTTGCCGGCCTGCGTGGCGAACCGTTCGAAAGTTGCGGCGACGTCGGCGCTGTAGTCGTTCTGTGCCGCATACCGTTCCACGTGCACGCGAAGCCCCTCGACGTGCACGGTATAGCGGATCTCACCCATTCCAGCCTGCATCGCTTCGGTTTCGGAGACGAGCAGCCGGAACCGATCACCATCGAGGTAGCGACGCAGGTAATCGGCGAAATCCGTTAATCCGGCCGACGACGCGTGCGCGGCCTGGAGGTCGGTATTCAGTGACGACACCGCACGGCAATAGGTGTGCACTGCGTACACGAACCAGCCCTGCTTTTGCAGCGGGTGCCAGATCTTTGACGCCTGCCGCAGCTGATTGCGGACGATACGCATGTCGCTGGTGAACGCGTCGATCGGACCCCCGATGACATCACGCTCGATGTCCTGGAACACCGCTTGCCGGTAACCGACTTCGGCGATGTCACGCGCGGGCGTATAGAAGAACGACGCTAGGCGGGGGTCGTCCCCGTCACCGATAATCTCGTTGACGACTTGATCGAGGAGCAAGTCGGCGAAGCAGTCAGGAGCCGGACGGTCGTCAACGCCCACAGGCCGGGGGTGGGTGAACAAGATGCTTTCAAAGCGCACCATGCGCGGCTCACCTGCCTTCTTCCACCGAGGACCCTCACGTGGTAGAAGCCATCAGCCGGTGCGGCAGTTAAGGCGAGCTTCATCGCCTACCCGATCGTACCCATGCCCTCGGTGGTCAGCCACTGGCGCACCGGCGGCTGGGATCCCTGATAGAACTCGAACGGGCTGACCGAACACTCCATACAACTGGCAATCCTGCAGATCAATCCGAAAGGCGAACCAATGCGTGGCAACTTTGAGCAGCCACGATGAGTCGTCAACCAGAATCGTCCGGTTTTTGATCGTAGGCATCCACCCGCCATGCCCCGTCGCCGAAACTGAGCTGATTCCAGCAGGCGGTGCGCTGCCCGACGTGGGTCAAGCTCGGGTCGATCTGCCCGAGCAGGGCACGATTAAAAGCGTCGTGAGATACCAGGACAATCGGTCCACTTTCGTGCTCGGCGACCAGCTCGAAGAAGGCCAACCGAGCACGCTCTGCCACCATGGCCAGCGGCTCGACTCCGGGTGCGGCGTCTATGCTGCCGTAGCGGTCTTGCACCTCGTCGCGGCGCTCACCGGTCATCGGGCCGTAGTCGCGGTCGTTGAGCCGGATGTCGGTTGACACGGGAGCATGGGCCGCCCTTCCAATCGCCCGAGCGGTGTCTGCGGCTCGCTGCAGTGGGCTGGAGATCACCGCGGTGGGACTTCGCTCAGCAAGGACTTTCGCCAGACACGCCACCTCGGCCAGCCCTACCTCGTCGAGCGGCGGGTCGCTAAGTCCGCGTAAGCGGTCTTCGGCGTTGAGCGCGGTGCGGCCGTGCCTGGCCAGATATACCAGCGTGATTGTCATAGCGGGACTAACCCTTTCGTCGTCTTGGCCGTGGTCTTCGCAACACCGTGATCGAGTCCAGGGGAATCAATGATCATCAGGCACCAGCCCGAACTCCAGATGAGGTGTGGCCTCAGCGACTTCGATCAGTCGGTTGTACTTCGCGACCCGTTCACCGCGTGCCGGAGCGCCAGCCTTGATCTGACCGCAACCCGACCCGACCGCCAGGTCGGCAATGAACGTGTCGTCGGTTTCTCCCGACCGGTGGGAGATCATCGCGCCGTAGCCCGCATCTCGGCACACGGCAAGTGCCTCAAGCGTTTCCGACACAGTGCCGATCTGGTTCACCTTGATCAGTGCGGCGTTGGCGACGCCCGCGTCCACACCGAATCGAATCAACACCGGATTGGTCACGAAGTTGTCGTCGCCCACCAGCTGGACCCGGTCGCCGAGCGCCGTGGTCATCTTCCGCCAGCCGTCAGTGTCGGTCTCGCCCATGCCGTCTTCGATGCTCCACACCGGGAACTCGCGGATCATCCACGAGTACCGTTCGATCATCTCCTCGCTGGAAAGCGACTCGCCCGCTACCTCGTACCTGCCGTCACGATGAAATTCACTGGCCGCTGGATCCAGTGCGATCGCCATACCGGCGCGTCCCGGAGTGTATCCGGCGTCGATGATTGCCTTGGTGAGCAGCGCCAGCACCTGTTCGGGCGAAGCGATATCGGGAGCGAACCCGCCCTCATCACCCAAACCGGTGGCCAGCCCGCGATCGGCAAGTTCGCGGCGAAGCCGTGCATATACCTCCGCGCCGCCGCGGACGGCTTCGGCCAGTGACGGCGCACCGACGGGAGCGATCATGAATTCCTGAAAATCCAGCGCATTGGGAGCATGGACGCCACCATTCACGACATTGAAGTGTGGCACCGGCAGGCGCGGTGCCACTGTCGGCCCGGACAGATAGCGCCACAACGGATCTCCGGATTCTGCGGCGAACGCGCGTGCGGCGGCAATCGAGACGCCGACGATCGCGTTGGCACCGAGTCTCGATTTATCCCGGGTGCCGTCCAGCACTCGCAGGGCATCGTCAACCTCGTCCAGGGATTCAAAAGCGCGACCAACTATTGCGTCGGCGATTGCACCGTTGACATGGGCGACGGCGCGCTGCACACCCCGTCCGTCGTATCGATCGTCGTGGTCGCGCACTTCGACGGCCTCGCGGGTACCCGTCGATGCCCCGGACGGCACCCCAGCGCGAACAGCGCGCCCATCAGCCAACACCGCGCGCACACAGACCGTCGGCCGGCCACGCGAATCCAAGATCTCCACCGCCGAAACCGACGAAAACCGCATCACCACTTGCCGCCTCCATATCCACAATTCGGCCAAAGCCGGTCCAGTAGACAAGGGACCGTTGGCCGTCCATCGTGGACGTGCGGTTGTGGCGAGCCCCACCGCCGCGATCACACTATCAGTCCGAGAACGCCGCGAACATACGTTTCGACGGCATCAAACTCGCTTGAGCGGTACCCATGGCGCGGGTGTACAGCACCAGCGCTCAGCCGTCCTTCGTAAGTGCCTCACCCTTGGCGCATGCCATCATCGATCGACGGTAGCGGACAGCTCCGGAAGCTGCCCTTTGCGGAGCGTCTCTAGTAACTCGCGGTATGGGCCAATGAGGTAGACAGTGTCGTAGGCGCGTAATCGGGCGTCGCGACGGGGATGCAGCCTAACCGGCGAACCCGGCCGAGTGATCGCAATGACTCGAGTCTTGGTGGAGAGCTCGAACATTTGCATTCCGTCGAGTTCACTGCCGACCACCACCCGCATGGCGCCGACCACAAACGAGCTCTGCCCGACCGAAAACGTGGCCAGCACGTCGAGATCAATTGCGGCGCTGATAAACCACGGTGCGGCCAGCTCAACGGTTGAGCGAACGTTAACGAAGCCGAATCGCTTTGCGATCACGCGGCCCAACGCGCGATCGTATACTCGCAACACCAGCGGCACGTCCGGTCGAGTGACTTTGGGCGACAATGGGCGGCCCAACATCCTGGCCGCGATGATGCCGGTTTCAACGTTAACCACTTCGCTTCGGGTCATCACCGCCACCGCGCGTGCCCGATTGACGCGCGCCAACTCAAGCGTCTGATGCATGGTCGCGTCTCCCAAGATCACTGGAACGTCGAGGTCGATTACCGAAGACACGAAACGGTTGTTCTGGTCGCGCTCGATGACCACGACCTCGTATCCAGCAGTGGTCAAATCATTCACCACGCGTGCCCCTACCGCGCTGAGCCCAATAACAATTACATGATTGCGGAGATGCCGCACTCGGGGACGCCCGGCCGAGTAAATGAAACGACGTGAAAGCAGCACGTCTGCGATGAAGGAGACGATTAGTGCGGTGTTGATCACGCCACCGAACATCATCATCACAGCCAATAGCCGCAGCCAGACGGGCTGGTTTAGGAAGCTGAAATCGCCGTAGCCAGTTGTCGTGAGGGTCTCGGCGGTGAAGTACAAAGAGTCAATCCACGACATCCGCGGTGAAGCCTTATAGCCCAAATGTATTAAGGCCATCGAGCCGATGATAAGTATCACCAGTGCGCTCATGATCGGGTAGAACGCCGGGTTCACGTCGTCACGCACAGCGCGTATGCCGTCGAGGAACCGGCGCAAGAGGGGTCGTCGGGATCGCGACTTAGTGGGGCGCGGAGCTTTAGTACCACGAGCGCTGAGCTCGTCCACGGTTCCGATCATCATCACCCAATCGCCGGCATGCACCGCGAGGTCGCGTCCCGGGCAGAGGTCCGTCATTCCGGGGGTCGGTGAGCTTTGGCCGTGAATCACCGCCACCGGGGCAAGATCGCCGTACAGTTCGCGCAGCGTGTCGTCGCGGACGGCCTCGCTGCCCGACACCAGGAACTCAATGCCCGCTGCGGTGAACGCGTGGGTGGTGCGCGCCAGACATGCTTCAACGATTGACGTTGACGCGAGTTCGGCGACGTCGAGTATCGCGCCAAGTTCACTATCGTCGTTGAGCGCCTCACGTAGCACGTCGTTGGCCAATCGCGCTACCACGCGAATGTTGGGGTTGGCTTCCTTTGCGAGCAAGGCAATTTCGAGATTCGCCACATCGTCATCGCCGGTGCACACGACAGCAGCCGCTTGGGCGACGCCAGCTTCGACGAGGTCGTCCGGCGTATCGGCGACCTCCTCGTCGACGAGCCGGACGACACGAGCTCCGGCGCTTTCCAACCCTTCAATAATCGCGGCCGTGAGCCCACCGCTACCAGAGACAATGATGGTTTTCATGCGATTGTCACCACGCTTCGCCAGCGGCCGCAGTAGCCGGCTCACAACCTCTTGTCGATCTCGCAACACCTGCCCCGGTCGGCACCGGCAGCTCACCGGCATGCCGCTTTCGGTGGCCGATTCCTTTCATCCACGAAGCGCGCGTGTAAGAAAAACCGGACGGTACAAGACGTTTGGTAACGAATGCCGCAGACATTGTGTTCATGGGTCGGGAATAGGATGATTGGCCAGCGACCCGCAGGCAATCGCGACAGCCTCGCAAACTCGGCTCGAACCAAGAGATGAAGCCGCTAAGCGCAGGTGACACTTCAGCGACAGCCGTCACCTGGAGCACTTGAATGATCAGCGGCGGCAGACCGTCGTGCGCCATCTGGTCGTGGAAGCGCTGGGCTGAACGACGCGAGTGATATATCGGGACCGCGGCGACGTCGTGCACCAACTCGCCGAGCAAGGCCGCGCAAACAGGTGCCACCTGCGACTCCTCGGGTTCGCAGGTGCCATTAGCCAGTTTGGCGGTTCGGAGAACAATTCCCCAGGCGGACGCCATCGCCACAGCCAGTTAACCAATGACGACGCGGCTTGGTCAAGAACGGCACCACGTCTCGATGATTGCGGGCCCCGAACGTAAGGGCTGGTTGCCTACCGCGACGCCGTGATATTTGAGGTCGGCTTGGGCGAGGATTGTGTTTGCGACATTG
This sequence comes from Mycobacterium sp. NGS41, assembly GCF_059812725.1. Classification (NCBI taxonomy): domain Bacteria; kingdom Bacillati; phylum Actinomycetota; class Actinomycetes; order Mycobacteriales; family Mycobacteriaceae; genus Mycobacterium; species Mycobacterium sp. NGS41. The sequence continues at coordinate 11,591 of NZ_JCALDF010000027.1, read as the reverse complement.
CGTCCGCGGTTAGGCCGACGTTACCATCGCGCATAGGCGATGAAGCTCGCCGTAACCGCCGCACCTGGCTGATGGCTTCTACCCGTTACTTGGCTCGGGTGCAAGGCAGGTGGTTAACGGTGGCTCACTTATCTCGCGTCTTAATCGTGGTTTGCCGTGCTGTTCCCCACGTGTGGGTGCATGCGGTACTCGATTGGCCTTGCGAGAGCGCGTCATGCACGGCATTCAGGACAACTCGATGGATCCGGAATATGCTGGAGCCGAACGGCTTTCGCGTTGCACATCGTGAGGCCGTCAGGTCAACTTCTCGCCGCTATGAGCAACTCATCCTCAGCATCCGGCGAAGTCCATCTGCCCTCTACTGCACTCGGTGTCTACTGATTCAGCCACTCGGCTCTCATGGTTTGCACGCGAGTTCACGTCACCGATCGACGGATTGGCCGGCTACCCCGCTCGCCAAACTGCAATCTGGGAGCGGGTTTTCAACAACAGTGCAGAAAGTGCTGCACATCGAATGAGGGGGGAAGGCTGCCTGAACTTTTGTCATTCACAAGTCGATGACTCGTACGGAAGGAAATCTTATGTCTTTTGTGACCACGCAGCCGGCAACGCTCACGGCGGCTGCCGCCGACCTGGAAGGTATTGGTTTTGCGATGGCAGCCCAGAATTCGGCCGCGGCGGCGCCAACGACCGGCGTGATTCCGGCTGCTGCCGATGAGGTGTCGGCGTTGACGGCCGCGCAATTCGCCATCCACGCGCAGATGTACCAGGCGATCAGCACCCAGTCGGAAGCGGTCCATCACCTGTTTGTCGGCGCGCTAGGGGCCAGCGCCGCATCGTATGCGGCCACAGAAGCTGCCAACGCCATAGCAGCCGGCTAGACGAAGGATGCGCAATGGATTTCGCGATACTACCGCCGGAGATCAACTCCAGCAGGATTTATACCGGTCCCGGCTCGGGGCCGATGCTTGCGGCTGCGACGGCCTGGGACTGGCTGGCCGCCGAACTTGATTCCACGGCAGACTCCTACGGGTCGGTGGTTTCGGGGTTGAGCAGCGGGCCGTGGCTGGGTCCCGCGTCGGCGTCGATGGCCGCAGCAGCCTTGCCATACGTCGCGTGGATGACCACAACGGCTGCGCAAGCTGAGCAAGCCGCCACACAAGCCAGGGCCGCAGCAGCTGCCTACGAGATGGCCTTCGTGATGACGGTGCCCCCGCCGATGATCGCGGCCAACCGCAGCCTGTTGCTGACGTTGGTTGCGACGAACATTCTGGGGCAGAACACTCCGGCGATCGCGGCCACGGAAGCCCATTACGCCGAGATGTGGGCCCAGGACGCCGCCGCGATGTACGGTTACGCCGGCTCGTCGGCGGCAGCAGCAACCTTGACACCGTTCACACCACCCCCGCCGACCACCAACCCGGCGGGAGTGGCCGGCCAAGCCGCCGCGGTACCGCAGGCGATCATGTCGAGCGGCCCGAAAGTGATGTCGGCGCTCCCCCAGGCCCTGCAGGGGCTCGCGGCGGCACCGGCGGCAGCCGATCCGCCGGACCCGCTCTCCACCCTGGGGACCATCCTGACGGCGATCGCCATACCTGTGGCCGCCGCCGATACAGTAGCGGCCGCTACCGCGGCGCCGGCGTCGATTTTTAGCGGGTCGGCGTCGTCGGTCTCGGCAACGACGACGATGAGAGCTCTTCGGATCAATGCCGACCGTGACTTCGCTAAAGGTGAGGGGCCGTTCACCGGAGATGGGCCGGGCGCCGCCATGTTGCCACAATGGATTGCCGGCGGCGCAGGTGGCGTAGGTGAACCGTCGACAGCGGCGCAGCCTGTGGCTGCCAGCATGGGACAGGGCATCTCGATCCGCGGGTTGTCGGTGCCGCCGGGCTGGGCGTCTGCGGCTCCGGCATTCCGCCCTGCCGCCTATGCATTGCCGATCACCAGCGCCGAAGCCGTTCCCGAAATTGCGGCAGTTACTTCCAGCGGCCTGTTCAGTGAGATGGCACTAGCGGGTGTGGCGGGAGGTGCGGTCGGTAGCACTACGTCCATGGGGCTTGGAGGTGAGCGGATGAGGATGACGGGTCGCGAAATGCCGAAGCCAGCGCAGCAGCCACCCGACGGCCCAGTTACCGAAATAGCTGCCGAGCTAAACGAACTCGCCGCACGGGCGCAATCGCTCCTTGCCAAGCTGCACGACTCTGGACTCATGACCACGGAGGAGGTCACAGAACAGAAAAGACGCTTTATCCCTAACTGAGACGAAGGGCATGGCCGGCTGACTGCTCCGCGGCGCATCGCGCCCGCGGAACTACCGGCATGTCAACATCCTGAAGGTCGGATATCACCGCTTCGTCGTCGCCAACTAAGTTGACGCTTGACCAACCCGAATCCCTGTTGTTTAACTGACAAAGGCGATGGAGTCCGCCAGGAAATTTGATTTCCGAACCGCCCCAAGGCTGATGGCACCTGTGCACCGAAGGAGTCGCAGGTGGATTACGCCTATTGCCGCCCTAACGGCGGTGGGTGCGGCGGCCCACGATGAGCCCACACCTCGTGTCACGCGTCGAATCGCATTGCGCGACAGCGGTTATCAAGGGTGACCCGTGAATGGTCTCCCGCTGCCGGTGATCCAGGCGTTGCAGGTTCTGACTGTCGCAGCAGGCGCGCCTGGTGTCAGCGGATTCATCGCGCGGTTTGAGGCGCGTCTGCAGGGCCGGCGGGGCCCTCGTGTCCTGCAGCCCTACTTCGATCTGGCGAAGCTGTTCGGCAAAGAAACATTGGTGCCTCAAGGGGCGGGACCATTGTTCCGCATAGCGCCATTGGCCTCGTTGGCGTGCTATCTGACCGTGCCGATGCTGATCCCGGTACTTACCAGCTACGCCCTACCGCTGGGCTACATGGGTGATATCCTCGGCGGCGGTTTGATTTTGGCGTTCGCCAGCTTCCTGGTCGCGGCGGCCGCCGCCGAGACCGGCGATGCATACGCGCAATTGGCCTCCAGCCGCACCAAGACGTTCGCGGCGATCACTGAACCGGTCATGCTCCTGGTGGTTTTCACGGTCGCGATGATCACCACCACCGACCTGCCGTATGTGCTGGGCGCGACCGTGCGAAGCGGACCCGCGCAGATTGTGCGGCCAGCGCACCTGCTGGCTTCGGCGGCATTGTTCATGGTGATCCTGTTCGAAACCGGCCGTATTCCTGTCGAGACCCATACCGGCACCACGGAGTTCGGGATGATCGAGACGGGGCGATCGTTCGAGCATTCCGGCCCCGATCTGGCCCTGCTGCAGTGGGGATCGGCGGCCAAACAACTTGTGCTGTATGTAATCTTGCTCAACGTCTTCGTTGCTCCGTGGGGTATGGCCTCAAGCACGTCGGCAATGGCCGTGGCGCTGGCCATTCCCGCGATCTTGGGCAAGGCACTGTTACTTGGCTGCGCCATCGCGGTCCTCGACAACACCTACGCCAAGCTCCGGCTTTTCAAGATCACCGAATTCGTCTCCGCTGCACTGCTTTTAGCAGTACTGGCGGTATTTACCCTCTATCTGGGAGGTGGATGATGGCAGTGGCTGCCACCTATTCCGCTCCAAGCGTATTCGACGGCATCGCCAACACGGTGGCGCTCATAGTGTTGCTATTGGAATTCGGTATGCTGCGCGCTGCGCTGCTGCGCGCACAAGTGCGTCTGTACGCCGGTCAATCACTGGCCGTCAGTGTGCTGGCGGCGGTGGTGGCATTTGGGCGCCATGTTCCGGAACTCTACGCGCTGGCGGCGTTATCGCTAATGCTCAAAGTCGTTGTGGTGCCACTGCTGATCGTCAGCTTGCTGCGCGAGGCCAACCAGGAGATCGCGGGCAGCGGTGCGCTCGGTGTGGCGCAGGAGGTATTGATTTCAATCGGAGTCGGCGCATTCGGTTTCTTCACCGTCGGTGTTCTCGGCATTCACTCCGACGTGCTACCGACCGCGGCGCTGAGCTTATCCGTGGCAGTAGTGCTGGTGGCGTTCATCTTGATGATCGTGCGCCGCGACGTGGTCAGCCAGGCCATCGGATTCTTCTCCCTGGAAAACGGTGTCTCGGTAGCCAGCCTGGTCGTGGCGGCGGGAATGCCGTTGATTTTGGAAGTGGCGTTCCTGTTCGACTTACTCGTCGCGGTGGTGGTATTCGGGGTGCTGATGCGCACTCATCACCGCCGCAGCCAATCCTTGTCGACCGCGAACCTTGACCGGCTCCGAGGCTAGGCAATGTCGGTGGTCCTGGTGCTGCTGATCGCGCTGCCGTTGGTGGCGACCACCGTGTGCGCTGTGGTGCCGCACCGGATTGCCGCGGCGTTGACCGTGCTGACCGGGGTTAGCACGCTTGCGTTGGCGGTCGCATCGGTGCCAGGTGCCCTCGGCCATACCCAGACCGCGCTGCGCTACTTACGCGCCGACGCTCTATCGGTGGTGTTCGTGCTTGGTACCTGCTTCCTGTACGCCGCGACGGCGATCTACGCGATCGGCTATCTGGAGGCCGAGGCGCGCGCGGTACGCGACGAATCGGTCGAGAAGCGGATCGCATTCGCCCGCCACAGCCGGCGGTTCTATCTGGGGCTCAATGCTTTTGCGTGGTCGATGATCTGCGCACCACTGGTCAACGGGCTTGCCCTGCTCTGGATCGCCGTGGAGATCACCACCGTGGTGTCCGCGCTGTTGGTGGCTCTGGACAACACCGAGGGCGCCACCGAAGCGGCCTGGAAATATGTACTGATCGCGTCTTCCGGGCTCGGCATCGGGCTGTCGGCCACGATCTTCATGTACTACGCCGGATCTCAGGTCCTCGGCCAGTCCTACGATTTGGCGTTCGATCCGCTGATGCACGGAGCCGTCCACCTGCCGCAGACACCGGTGCGCTTGGCGTTCGTGTTGGCAGTCGTTGGATATGGCACCAAGGTCGGTCTGTTTCCGGTTCATACCTGGCTACCCGATGCGCACGCTGAGGCTCCCACCCCGGTATCGGCCCTGCTATCGGGCTCGCTGCTGGCGGTCAGCTTTTATGCGATCCTGCGCTACTACCAAATCAGCGTGGTCTCGCTAGGCCCGAAGTTCCCCCAGACCGTACTGCTAGTTTTCGGGGTGGCGTCACTGCTGCTAGCGGCGCTGTATCTGCTTGAGCAGCGCGACATCAAGCGACTGCTCGCCTATTCCAGCGTCGAACATATGGGCATCTTGACCATCGGGGTGAGCTTCGGTGTGCCGCTCGCGCTATCGGGCGTGCTGCTGCACGTGCTGGCTCATGCGGCGGCCAAGGGCAATGCGTTCATGGGTGCCGGGGTCTTGGTACGCAAATTTGGCACCAAGGAGCTGCGTGCCATGGCCGATGGCGTGCGGGTGCTGCCCTGGTCGGGGCCGTTGTTTCTGGTCGCGGTCCTCGCGTTGTCAGCAATGCCGCCATTTGGGCTTTTCCGCAGCGAATTCCAAATTGTGGCAGGGGGTTTAGCTCACACGCGTAACGCAGCAACAGCTGCACTCGTTTGCCTGGTGACGCTGGCGTTTTTGGGTCTGACCATTGCGACCACGCGAATCCTGTTCCATCCCAAGGACGATGCTCCGGAGTGCGACGAAACCGCCGGGATCCCCGGCGAACCCAGCCAGTGGATGGTTGCGCCCGTCGTGGCCGGTGTAGTGGTGCTGCTAATCCTGGGGGTGGTGCGGCCGGGCGACTTGGTTGACTTGCTCAACCACGCGGCGGCTGACCTCGCGGTGGGTGCCCCATGACCTCCATGGCCGCCGGAGTCGTGGTTGACCTGCCCGTGGTCGAATGGCGCGAGCAGGTCGTGGCCAGAGTAGCCGACGGCCAGCGATTCGCCGGCGTTTACTGCACCCATCGGGGCGATACCGCGCAACTGCATGCATTGCTGGTCGGCGTTCGCAGCGTCGACTGCCTGCGCGCCGCTCTAACCGCGGGCGATGACGGCTCGCTGACCTTCCCGGCACTGACTCCCGATGTGCCGGCGGCGTTTTGGTATGAGCGTGCGGTACACGATTTGTCTGGGGCAGTGCCCGTCGGCCATCCACGATTGGAACCGCTGTTGTTGCCGCGCGAACCGGGCCAGCCGACACCGAGACCCGGCCATGCCGACCAGGCGGCGATGGACCGCCACATCCATTCACGGGCTACCGAGCGGCACGGCCCTGTCGACGTGCATGGCCGCGGCGTGTTCAGCCTGCCCCTGGGGCCGGTGCGCTCGGGGGTGTACGAGTCGATCGAGTTTCTCATCGAAACCGCCGGTGAAGACATTCCGCACCTGAACATCCGTCCGCACTATAAGCATCGAGGCATCGCCAAACGGTTTGAGGCACTGCCGGTCAGCAACGCCTTGCTGGTGGCCGAACGGGTGGAGGGTGTCGCTTCGGTCGCCCATGGGTTGGCCTTCGCGCACGCCGTCGAGGCCCTGACCGCTGTGATTCCGCCCCGGCGCGCGCAGCTGATTCGCGTCGTGCATGCCGAACTGGAACGCATAGCCAACCACCTCGACGTCGTCATCAGGCTGTGCGACGCCGCGGGCCTCGCAATTCCCACTGCCCGCTTTGGCTGGCACAAGGAATCCATCATGCGTCTGATATCTACGTTGTGCGGCAACCGATTCGGACGATCGGTGCTTTGTATTGGCGGGGTCGCGGCGCCGCCGAGAATTGCCGTGCCGGCCACCTTGCAGCGGCTCACGATGATCCTCACGCGCATCAACGGTGACCGGCGGACGCTGATGGCTGATGCAACGTTCCTTGACCGGGTGCGCGGTGCCGGACACTTGGATACCCAGCTGGCCATCTCACACGGAGCGCTCGGACCCGTCGGGCGCGGTTCGGGCTGTTCCGACGACGCGCGGGGCAGACCCTATGACGGGTACCGTGAGTTGCTCGCCGTCGAACCTGCCGTCCATCAGGACGGTGACGCATTGGCGCGGTTGCGAGTGCGTTGGGACGAAATGGACGTGGCCGCCGAGCTGATTCGGCAGGCGTGCAACCGGTTGCTGACCATCTCTGACGAGTCGCTCGCAGTTGATGTGCCCGATGATGCCGACGGCTTCGGGGTCGGCTGGTCAGAGTCCCCGCAGGGCGAGGTGCTGTATGCGGTGGAGCTTCGCCGCGGAGCCGTCGGGCGGTGTTTCGCACGCACCGCCTCTCTGCACAACCTGCTGCTTTTCCACGACGTATTCGGCGGTGACATCTTCACCGACTTCCCGTTTATCGAGGCCAGCTTCGGGCTCTGCTACGCCGGGGTGGCGATGTAAATGCTGTGGGTACTGCGAGGGCTGCGCGACGGGATCGTGACGACCCGCTGGCCGAGCCACCGCGATCGCTATTTCGATGGATTCGTCGCGGCGGTCACCGTGCACGAGGCCGCCGAAAATGACCAACCGTTGCCACGAGCGATCACCTACGCCGCCGCGTCGTGCCCGACCTCAGCGATCAGCACCGAACCGCGACTACAACTCGACCGGGGCCGCTGCATCCTGTGCGGGCGCTGCGTGGCCCGTGCCCCGGACTGGTTCACTTGGGCGCCGGGGTGTGCCACCGCCGGCCTGACGCGCGGGACACTGATCGTCGGGCAGGTCGAGGAAACAGAAGAAGCGCTCGCCATCGTGCGTGCCGAGCTCGCCCGCCGAGTCCGTCGATTGCGGCGCTCGGTGCACATTCGTCACGTGGACACCGGATCCGACGGCAGCGACGAGTGGGAGATCTATGCTCTCACCAACCCGGTATACGATTTGCACCGGTTGGGGATCTTCTTTACCGCCAGCCCCCGCCACGCCGACATTCTGTTGGTCACCGGAGTGGGCGCGGCAGGGATGACCGAACCCCTGCGGCGGACCTTCGACGCGATGCCGTCCCCCAAAGTCGTCATCGCCGCTGGCGCCGACGCGATCAGCGGCGGTCTGATTGGGGGCGAATCCACTGGCAACACAGGGGTTTCGGAAACGACGGACATCGACGTCTGGGTGCCCGGGGCGCCCGCTTCCCCGTTCAGCCTGCTGCACGCGATCCTGTTGGCTCTCGGACGCCTCCCCTATAGCTCTCAGGAGGCGAAGTGATCACCGCCGGCCTCGGACTACTGGCCGCGGCGGCGGTGGTCGGCTGGTGCGCCGGACTCACCGGCCAACGCACACGACGCTGGGCGACCGCTCTCGGGTGGATGCTGAACATCGTCGGGGCTGCCACGTTCGTTATCATTGGCGCGCGATGCCTAACGGGTCGCCGGTCGGACGCGATCGATCTGGGCTTATTGGGTGGGCTCGGACCGGCGAGCCTGACCGTCGACGCGCTGTCCGCGCTCTTTCTGATCATCACGTTTTCTGTGGCGGTGCCGGTCCTGTCAGCGGCGGCAGCTTCGGCAAATCCCCAGCGTCCACGGTTGCCGGCCGCGGTTGCGTCAGTGCTGGCCGCGGTGGCGGTGATAATGACCGCCGACAACGTCTTCGTCCTGCTGTTCGGGTGGGAAGTACTGAGCGTCGCCTTCTACTTGCTTGCCGGTTACGACAGGACGCTGCCCGGCCGCGCCGAAGCGTCGGTGGCCACCGTGATCTTCGGACGGGCGAGCGGCGCTGCACTGCTCCTCGGCGCGCTGCTGCTAGCTAGCCGAACTCACACGTTCGCCTTCATCGCTGATGGTGTCGACACGCGCAGCGCCGTAGGACAAGCTGCATATGCGTTGCTGCTCTTCGGTTTCGGCATCAAAGTCGGCCTGGTTCCCGCCCATATCTGGATGCCTCGCGGATACACGGCCGCCCCGGGCCCGGCCCGGGCGGTGATGGCCGGTGTTGCCGTTAATGTCGGCTTCTACGGCATGTGGCGCACCCTGCATGTCCTCGGCGCCCCAGCGGTCTGGCTGACCTGCACGGTGCTGCTTGTCGGCAGCTTGACGGCGATCCTGGGGATCGCGCACGCGGCCGTCAATCCCGATCTGGCGGTCCTGGTGTCGTGGTCCAGTGTCGAGAACGCCGGTGTAATCACGGCCGGATACGGTGCTGCACTGGTCGGCGCCACCGGCGGCAACCCGGAACTCGTCGCTGCAGGTTTGGTTGCTGCAACCGCACAGGCGATCTCGCATGCGCTTGGCAAATCTGCTCTGTTCGCGGCAGTCTCGACGATCGAGCAGGCTACCGGAACCACCGATCTCGACCGGCTCGGTGCGGTTGTGCGCCAATTACCTTGGGCTGGAACATCCTTGGTGATTGGCTCATTTACCTTGGCGGGACTGCCTTTGACAGCGGGCTTCGCCTCTGAGTGGTTCATCCTGGAGTCGCTGATGCAGCAGTTCCGGGTGACCAGCCTGTCGATGCAACTGACTACCGCGCTCACCGCAGCGCTCGTCGCGTTGACGATTGGCATCGCCGCAGTCACGTTCGTGAGAGTGGTGGCCTTGACGGCGTTCGGGCCCCGGCGCATTGGCGAGCCTCTGATCGATCCAGAACGCAGCAGGTTGGATCGGCAATGGGCGTACCGGTTTTGTGTGGTTGTTCTAGTAGCGGGGTGCTTGGGCGCGGCCGCATTCGCGCCGCTCCTGGTGCGGCTGATTGGAGCTGGCCTGCGGCCGATCGTCGGCGCTCAAGCGGAGGGCGCGAATGCCAAGCCGTGGGTGCTGCAGCCGGTGTTCGCCGAGTTTTCGGCGCTGTCTCCCAGCTGGCTGTGGATCGTGCTGCCGTCCATGATGCTCATTCTCGTTGCCGTGGCGGCCGTGTTCGGTGGCCGAAACCCATGGCGAGCCCGCACCGTGCCAGTGTGGTCGTCCGCGTCACCTGGAGTGGACCGCGGTGTGGGCTACACCTCCTTCGCCTACGCGAACCCGGTCCGCAACGTGTTGTCCAACCTCCTGCTTACCCGTACCGAACTACTGCGTCCGGCAGCTGGTTCCACCGGCAACGCGGACAACGGTTACCCGTTCACCTACCGCGTTGATGTGGTCGACGTTGTCGAGCGCTTCTTGTACCGGCCGTTGTCCAGGGCGGTGTTGCGACTTGCGCGGGCTGCTCTGCGGCTGCAATCGGGGCGCCTCGACGCCTACATGACCTACATGCTGATCGCGGTACTGGCAGTGCTGGCCGTGGTCTACGCGACATCATGACGCGGTGGACCATTACGGCGCAACGTTTCCGGGCTGCGGTCACCTAGAGAACAGGAGCACGTCTGTGGACCAAGAATCGCTCAAGCTAACTACGTACTTCGGCGAGCGGCAACGCACCAACGGCCAGTTTTTGGCCGAGGCCATGCTGAACTTATTCGAGGAACGGCAGGTTGCCTCCAGCATCATGCTGCGTGGAATCGCCGGCTTCGGCCTGCGCCACCACCTACGCAGTGACCAATCATTGTCGATGTCCGAAGATCCGCCGGTCGCCGTGATCGCCGTCGATACCAAGGCAACCGTCGAAAGCCTGCTGGACCCCATGCTGGAAATGACCAACCGCGGATTGGTCACCCTGGAGCGGGCGCGACTGTTGCGCGACGACATCGGTCCCGTACGCGTGGACGAGGAACTCCACGAAGCGACAAAGATGACCATTTACGTTGGTCGCAAAGAACGCGTGTTCGGTATGCCCGCCTACATGGCGCTATGCGACCTGATGTATCGCCGCGGGCTAGCCGGCGCCTCGGTGTTTCTCGGCGTCGACGGTACCGCTCACGGGCGGCGAGAGCGTGCCCGCTTCTTGGACCGCAACGCCGATGTGCCGATGATGATCATCGCCGTCGGCAGCGGCGATCAGATCGGACGCGTATTACCCGAACTCGGCGGCCTGCTTCGGCGCCCACTGATCACCCTCGAACGTGTCCGGGTATGCAAGCGTGATGGCGAACTCGTTGAACGCCCACATGCGTTGCCCGGCACCGATGAACATGGGCTGGCACTGTGGCAAAAGGTCATGGTCTACACCTCGGAGGCGGCACGCCACGGCCGCGCACCGATCCACCGCGCGCTGATCCGCGAACTGCGCCAGCGCAAATCGACGCGCGGCGCAACGGTGTTACGCGGCATCTGGGGATTTCACGGCGACCATAAACCACACGGTGACAAGCTGTTTCAATTGTCCCGCCACGTCCCCGCGGTCACCATCGTCATTGACACGCCGGACAACATCGCAAATTGCTTCGATGTAATCGACCATCTCACTCAGCGCCAGGGTCTCGTCACCAGCGAAATGGTTCCGGCATTGGTCGCAGTCGACGGCGACGACCTGCAAGGCGGAACGCACATGGCCCGACACGAGTATTGAACAGCCATCAGCGCAAGCTAACTCGAAGCCCGGCTGTCTTGGTGTCAAGCGGGTTCGTCGTCGTCCCCGTTGCGGAGGAATCGTTCAGGGTGGTGGTAGGGGTTCGTTCTTGGTTGTCCGTGGTCGAGGTGTGGCGGTGGTATCCATTCGGTGTCGCCGCGGGCATTGGTGCGTGTGGTCCAGCCTGTTTCGACGAGGCGGTTATCTGGGCCGCAGGCCAGGGTGAGGTCGTCGATGTCGGTGCGGCGGGTGGTGGTCCAGCCTTGCATGTGGTGGGCCTCACTGTGGTAGGCCGGCGCAGGACAGCCGGGCTTTGTACACCCACGATCCCTGGCGTA